>WRNL01000082.1 GCA_009776625.1 Methanomassiliicoccaceae archaeon
CGGTTTCCGCCCCACCCGCCTCACCTGTACGACGTACAGGCGAGTCATTCGCAGGCTGCGATAGGCTCGTCCACGAGCACCTACGGCGCCCTATGAACGGATTACGTAGTAAGTGGTGATATATAATATTAAGCTAGGAAAAAGCCAGGAAAACGCCCGTCCGCGGGCGTATTAGTAGTAAAGAGTGAATGAAGTGTGAGACCCAGAGGCGCGGCCGCGCCCCCCGCCGCCGCCCCTATATATTCGTCAATCAACGTAGTATCACGCTCGACACCCCCCTGCACCCCTTTATCGCCGGCAGCAGCCTCGCCGGCAGCTCCCCGTCCACCACCACTATGAGGTGGGAGTCCGCCCTTATCCCTGGGTCGTCCACCACCGCCTGCCTGACAGAGAGCCCCCCTCTGAACACCACGTCGGTCACCGCCGCCACTATCCCCGGCATCGTCGCGTCCGTGGGGACTATCTCCAGCGTGGTGCACCCGATCTCCGGCGCCACGTCCGCCAGGAGCAGCATCGACCTGAGCTTCGAGAACAGCCTGTCCAGCTCGGGGTCCTCGGAGATCCTGTCGAGGGTGGACCTCACCACCCTCCTGTCGACCCCCGCCGCCCTCGCCAGCGCCGCGTCCGACTGCTCTATCCCGCCGCAGTACGCCACGCCCTTCTCCACCCTTATGCCGTGCCTGAGGAGCATCATCGCGACCTTCTCCTGCGACGGCGACTTGCTGAACTCCTGTTTCACGCGGTCCATGCCTAGTAATGTGCAAACTAGGATAAAAGTGTTCATCGCCCGGGGCGGGCAGACGGAATCGGCACAGGCACTCGACGCGGATGTCCGATGACGTCCGCCGCTGCCGAAACGCGCCGCACGCCTGACAACCAAGGATGCCGGGAACCTCCTTTGTGTGCCGGGGCCGGACGGATGCTCGCATACGGATCATGCGACATGCGGCCCACAGATGTTGCGGACCGGAGTTGGAAAAATGATGTAATGGGTTTCGTTAAGCGTCGTCCGTTCCGCTTTCACCGATTGCTGTCCTTGAGGAATTCATCAACGCCCCAGATATGACCATTACCACGCCGGCGGCGATGGCGACGAATGCTCCGAAGCTCAATACCTCCGAGGCGCCGCCGTCGTACATTTTCCAAATGAAAAAGACCGGCGCCACCGCCACAATGGCCCCGCTCAGCACGGCTCCCCTTCCGCCGGCCCTACCGGGCTTAAACAGGGCCAGCAGCCCGCAGAGCATCCCGCAGACAGAGAACACCAGTATGACCAGCGGCATGTAGAACGGGTAGTTCTCCCCGATTTCGCTCAGCGATGTGTTTTCCAAGATTGTCGTAAGTACCTTCCATCCAGACACGGTGACGATACCCCAGTAGTCCAACCAGGCTACGAATACGCTTACGATCCCGACGATACCTCCCATCAGGGCTATGATCGCATACCTCGAGGCCTTTGATTCAAATTCGACCACTCGTTTCCCTCCTTATGGGTGAACATTGCCCGCGCTTATATAATCTCCTTTCGCATATATAGCCGACCAGCTCAGGTCACCTGGCATTTCTCGTCCGAGGCTGGCCTCGCAACCCCCCTATCCGCGCCGGTGGCTCTCTGTCGCGCCGATATACGACTCGGGGACATCGATGTGGTGCAGGGGGCTGCGGGGGGCGATGGACGCGAGGGACCCCTGGCTGGAGAGCAAACCGTTCAGGAGCAGGCACGCCCGGCAGATCGGTCTCGTGAGGGACTTCTCATGGCTGGACATCGACGCACTGGACGGGATCGAGGACGAGTACGCCGTGATCCTAGACTGCTCCGTCCCCGACCCGTCGGCGCTGGAGCACCGGAAGAGGGCGCTCTGCGCCCAGCTAAGGAGGCGCATCGAGTTCCTGAGGGAGCTCGCCGAGGACGCCTGACCGGTCATGCGCCCCCGTCCGCCCCTCCAGCATCTCCGTACATCATGTCCAGCGATATCAGCTCGACCCCCTCGGCCTCCGCCCTGTCGGCGAGCCGATCCGTGAACCCCGACCTGGAGAATACGGCGTAGCGCCTCACGTCGAACCCCTTCACGAACGCAGCGCTCCCCTTCAGCTTCTCCAGGTCGGCCATGTCCGCCAGCCTGCTCGTGAACTTGCACTCGGCGAAGAGCCCCTCCGTCCTGCCCCTCCTGCCCACGGATCCGATGACGTCGATCTCCGCCGTGGCGCCCTTCTCCGTCGGGCCCCACCACTTGCCTGTGACGGGGTACCCCATCCTCTCGGCGACGTACTGCCTGCACATGGACTCGAACACGCGGCCCATGTATTCCGGGAACTCCAGCTCCAGGTTCTCGGACGTCCCTTCGAGGGACGTGCCCGGCATGGTCTGCTTCCGGGCGGCGACCATCTGGTAGCAGAACCTGAACAGGTTGTCCGACAGGTGGTACCTGGTCCTCCTCTCGCTCCTCTCGTTCATGGGGGACACCTTCTCCACATAGGCGAGGCCGATGAGGTCGTCGAGGCGCCTCGACACCTCCGCCGCCGCGATCCCCGACCGGCCGGCCATGTCGCTGATCCTCGTCGAGCCGTTGGCCATGGCCTCGATGATGTCGCTGTACCCCTTCGGGTCCAGGAGCTCCTGGAGGATTAGGGACTCCGGCTCGGACGGCAGGAGGGAGTCCCGGGAGAAGAACTCCCTGGCAAGCAAATCGAATGCCCTCTCCTCGCCTGAGAACCTGCTGAGGTACATCGGGACGCCCCCGACCGCCCCGTAGATGCAAGCCTTCTCGTAGCTACTCCTCCCCTTCAGGAACTCCGCCGACTCCATATAGCCCATGGGCGCGACATGCATCTCTTGGGTCCTCCTCCCGTAAAGGGGGCTCTCGTACCCCAGCACTTGGCGTTTCATGAAGCCCATGCTCGAGCCGCAGAGTATCAGGAACAGCTTCGTCCTCTTCGCGGTGTGGTCGATGAACACCTGCAGCGCGCTCAGTATGTCGTCGTTCGACTCCGCGAAGTAGGGGAACTCGTCTATCACCAGCACGAGCCTTCCATCGGCTTTGTCCGCGACCATCCCCAACAGGTCGTCGAAATACAGCACGTTGTCGTCGTCGACGCCGAGCGGCCGTTTGACGGCCTTGTTGAAGAGCCGCATGTTGGAGTTCCCCTTGGTGCGCCTGGCGCTGAAGAATATGGCTGGCTTCCCCTTGATGAACTGCTCTATGAGCGCAGTCTTCCCCACCCTGCGGCGCCCGTACATGGCCACGAACTCGAACCCGTCGCCAGCATACCATCCCTCGAGCAGGTCCAGCTCCTTCCTCCTTCCGATGAATTCCGCCATATGGAGTGAATAATTACAAAATTTATAATTGTTTTGTTTTATTATAAAATTTATAATTGTTTGGTCAGCGAACCAAAGAGGGTCGTCGACGAAGGGGAATCCAATGACATCCCCTCGCACCAACATGAGGATACTGGCATCAATAGTAGTTTATGATATACTATAACACGAACTACTTTTATCTCGTCACCTGCCAGGACAGCTCCTGCGTCATTGGCAAAGCCCGAGATGCCGCCGCGCCCCGCATCCTCCGCGATTCACGGCCAATCAGCCGTCCCTCTCGCCGTTCTGCCTTTCGAGCGATTCCCTTCCCCGCAGGTCGCCGTCATGGCCTTCACCGCCTCCTCCGGCCTCCGGATGCGGGCGGCGGCCCCCTTCTGCGTCGCCTTGGGGTCGGCCTTCAGCAATTCCGGCACAGAATGTTATTCCAAAGTGCAATCCGAAGTGCAAATCCCGCTATTTGGGCCCGGTGCGTCCTGCCCCTTTGCGCTTAGACGCCCTTTTCTGACCCGCCGCCTATGTGCATGTCCCTGTTCCTCAGCACGTGCCCCCCTCCGAGCAATAGGTTCTCGAAGAACATCTGGAGGTACTCGTCCGTGGAGTGGACGTCGTTCTTGAGGTCGTTGTAGTTCGAGCGCACCAGGGCGTTCCTGAAGTACCAAGAGTGTTGGGCGAACATGTCATTATCGACATCGAACCCGAATGTACGCAGGTATTTTATCATGAACACGGCGGTGGTCCTCGTGTTGCCTTCGCCGAACGCATGGATCTGCCATAGCCTCGATGCGAATGACGCCATATGCTGAACCGCTTGGGGCGTACCCACGGCCCGGTAGTCGAACTTCCTCTCCTGCTCGAAGTCGTAGCTGAGCGTGGCGGAAATGCTGTCGGCGCTTGCATAGTAGACCGTGTCCCCGTTCAGCACCCACTCGGCTTTGCTGATGTCATAGTCCCTGATTTTGCCAGCGAAATGATAAATCCCCTCGAAGAGCCGCCCATGGATCATGACATACTGGGCTGGCGAGAAGGTGAACGACCTTTCAGACAGGATCTCCGCGATCCTGACGGAGACCTTGTCTGCCTCCTCCGTCCTGTCGTCCCTGCGGCAAGCTGGCCTGGCCTCGTAGTAGCCGTTTATCCGGCTTTTTGCCTCTTTGATTGTGATGCCGCCCTCGATGTTCAGCCTAGCGGTTTCCATAAGGTACGACGAGGGTTTCAGCCCATCGATGTCCTGCAAGCCTATCGCTGTTCTCCAGGCATAGGCTTTTTCCTTTTTTTCAGGCTCACCCAGCCGGACATATTCCTCAAAGTCCTTCATCATAGTTTCTATGGCCCAGCCTTTACTTAAATATTGCTTTATCCAGTTGGCTTCTGGCCCTTCGGGCGTTACAGTGTCCGTCGACCCAGGGATGAAAGTCCCCATGTAGGGGGTATGGTCACCTTATCCCCACTTCCTTTTTGCATATTTTCAGAGCATAAATTTTTGAGATTTGCATATTTTCAGAGCATAAATTTTTGAAATTTGCATATTTTGACTGTGGCCGGTAGTGGAAATGCCCTCTGTAGATATCCCCTTTGGCACGACCCTCGCGAGCCATTCGACCTCGTCCACCCCCTGTATATACTTGTTCAAAAGCACGTCCATGGCCATGTCCGGCTGCATTATGGCAGAGCAGTCGATCCTGTCGTGCCTCAGGAGGCGGTTGTCCTCCGTGAACGCCCCTATCATGATCGCCGCGCCCCAGAAACCCAGGTCGGGGTGTTCCAGGAACAGTATCGCCCCTGACCTCTTCAGCCCGTCTTTATCCATGAGGTCGTAGTGCCTCAGCAGAGATTCGGTGTCGATTTTTGCGACCTGGGCGCTCATCCGCCCCGATTCTATGCCCTTCGCCACGAAGAAGTCTATGGCGGCCCGCGAGAGGTCGCTCACCTCCCTGCCCTTCGCCGTGCAGTCCGTCCAGGAAATGCCCCAGCCGATGAGGAGCCACCTCTTCAGCTCGTCGCCTGACACTATCCGCGTGGTGCTCCCTGACCTTTTGTAGTACACCCCGTCGAGGGGGACGGGGCGCCCCTCTTTCTCTACTTTTATCACGACGTACGTCTTGCCGCCCTCGGACATTGCCGAGACGGACGGCCTTATCCCGAGCTTGTTCTTGACTGTGCTGGGGATCTCCTCCAAGAGCTTCTTGTGGTTCTGCACCCCCACGACCCTGCCCTTGTCGTCCTTTCCAATGACAAGGGTGCCACCCTCCTGGGAGGCGAACGCGGCGATCCACCTGAGCCAGTCGATGCGCCACGGCTCCTTCCACTCCATGACTTCCGATTCCTTTCTAGCATCCCTTCGTCTTTCCGTATGGCATATTGGTAAATGGGTTTATGCCAGCCGAGCAACAAATGCTCCGAAAGCATAATAACCATGCGGCACTTGACCCTTTCACCCAAAAAGGAAGTATCCCCAATGAAGAAGATAGCCGTCGCCGTCCTCGGGGCCACCGGCCCCATCGGCCAGAGGTTCGTACAGATGCTAGAGTCCCACCCTTATTTCGACATCGAGGGGCTCTACGCCTCCGAGAGGTCCGGGGGGAAGAGGTTCGGGGACATCGTCAAGGTCAGGGGGCACGAGTTCTCAGAGGACACCCTGGAGGCGAGGATCAGGCCCATGGACATCGACGGCATAGCTAGGAACGCTAGGGTCGTTTTCTCCGGGATACCGTCCGAGCTCGCCGGGCCGGCCGAGTCCGAGCTGGCGGCGAAGGGGGCGGCTGTGTTCACCAACGCCGGCTCCCACCGCATGGACGAACACGTCCCGATAATAATACCCGAGATAAACCCCGGCCACGCGGCGGCGGTGGAGCGGCAGGGGACCTACGGCGGCGGGGGGTACATAGTGACCAACGCCAACTGCACCTCGACCGGGATAGCGGCCCCCCTCCACGCCCTCGACGGGGCGTTCGGGCTCAGGGAGGTGTTCGTCTCCACGTACCAGGCCCTCTCCGGCGCAGGGTACCCGGGGGTGCCGTCGCTTGACGCGGTCGGCAACGTCGTCCCCTTCATAGACAAGGAGGAGGAGAAGATGGAGGCCGAGCTCGCTAAGATCCTCGGAGGCTACACCGATGGCGGCTTCGAGCCCGCCGGCTTCAAGGTCGTGGCCAACTGCGCCAGGGTGCCTGTGATCGACGGCCACCTGGAGGCGCTCGCCATAAGGCTCGAATCGTCCCCTTCCCTGGAGGAGGTGTCGTCCGTCCTATCGGGGTTCAAGGGGGAGCCGCAGTCGCTCAGGCTGCCGTCCGCGCCCGAGGCCCCGATCATAGTCAGGCAGGAGAGGGACAGGCCGCAGCCCGCCTACGACGCCCTCGCGGGGAGCCCGGACAGGGCCAGGGGCATGGCGTCCACCGTCGGGAGGATCAGGGAGAGCCACGGCTATTACAAGATGTTCGCGCTCTCCCACAACACCATAAGGGGCGGCGCCGGCGGGTCGGTGCTCAACGCCGAGCTGTTCGTTGCCAAGGGGCTCCTCTGACTATGCAGGCCGTACAGACCAGTGGCTGACCCAGTGGTCTGGGGTTGAAAGAAACCGGGCGCATAGGGG
>WRNL01000083.1 GCA_009776625.1 Methanomassiliicoccaceae archaeon
CGACTGCATGGTTCTTCACAGAATTCAATGGAAATGAGAACCGTAGGGGGGGCGGGCGGGCAGGCGCAAGGTAGCTCGACATGGATATTCCATACCCATTAAAGCGCGGCCATCTGACAGCAGGGTGTCTGGCGTACCTGACCACGACAGTTTGCATCTTTTCACCCCGATTTTGACGGGCCAATTGACAGTTACACGGGTAGTCGAGGGAGGGAGCCGCAAAGAGGCGGTCCACAGCAACTGGAACCCTATCCCGAGGGAGGTTTTCGCCAGGATCTGGGCGGATATGTGGCGTAGGGGCGCCCATCAGCGGTGGGGCGAGAGGTCATCTCAGCGGATGCTATGCCGGGTGTCGAACTGTCGAACGACCCACCCTTCAAGGAATCGGGTCTGAAATGTCGAGGTCAGGGTATGCCATTCCCCATAAAGGGGAGCGAAAATAAACGGTAAATAAACGGTAAAGGTAGTGTCGTAGTTAACGACTCTTGTTATTCCGAGCTATCCGTGTTCAATAACGGATGCCATATGTGGTGGCATTCTCACCGCCCATGAGGGCAAACGTCGAGGCTCCCCTGTGCGGGAGTCCACGGTGTTGTCCGATCAGCAACACGGTATCTGACTCGGAAAAGGTATTAACCTGCACAATATACACTGGCCGAGGGGTGCATCGAATGGAATCCGAGACGGAGGAGTGGAAAGAGTCGTGGCATAACGATTGGCTCAGGTGGATTGCGGCCTTCGCCTCTCAGGAAGGGGGCAAGATGATCATCGGCAAGGACGACAAGGGCAGAGTCGTCGGGGTACGCAACTACGAGAAGCTCCTCACGGAAATCCCGAACACCATATCCAACAAGCTGGGGATCGCGCCCTCGGTCAAGGCGGTACCGGTCGATGACAAGATGTGCATAGAGATAACCGTCGAAAGAGAAGGCTGCCCGATTGCGCTGGACGGCGTATTCTATAAAAGGTCGGGGAGCACCACCAGGGTGGTCGCCGGCAGGGAGCTCCGGTCATGGCTCCTTAACAGCTGGGGCATGTCGTGGACGGATGCCCCCGCAAAGAACACAAAGGTCGGCGACCTGTCGCAGGAAGCCATCGACTTCTTCGTGAGTAAAGGGATGGCGTCGAGGCGCATGAGCCCCAAGGCCGCAGAGAGCGGCAACGAAGCCCTCCTAATGGAGTACGACATGGCGACCGACGAGGGGCTGCTCAACGCGGGGGCCATATGTTTCCTGGAAGAGCCGGGGATGAGATTCTGGTCAGCTCAGACAAGAATAGGGGCGTTCAGCGAAGACAACAGCCTCATCAGGCACGACCTGATCGATTGCGCCGTCGTCATGCAACCCGACCGCGTGATGGACATCCTCCTGAACAAATACATCCTGGGCACAGACGAGCTCGATGGGCTGATGAGGGTGACGAGGTACCCTTACCCAGAAAAGGCGCTAAGGGAGGCTCTGATGAACGCGACGGTCCACCGCGACTACCTGCGGAACATGGGCACATACATAAAAGTGCATCCCGACCGCATTAGCATATTCAACCCCGGGGCCCTCCCCGAGGGATGGACGAAGGACGACCTGCTCAACGAGCACAGGTCCGCGCCGGCGAACCCGGCGATCGCGAGGGCGTTCTTCGACATGGGGTACATAGAGTCGTGGGGCAGCGGGATAAAGCTGATGGAAAGGGAATGTAAGGCGATGGGGCTCCCTGCGCCGGAATACGTTGTGGATTCCGAAGGGATAGAGGTCACGTTCAGGCTCCCGGAAAAGAAGGGTGCGGGCATACCGGAGAAAGCACCGTCGGACGCGCCCGGGCTGACCGAGAGGGAGTCGAGGGTGTATGCGCTCGTGTGCGATGGGAGCGTCACTACAATAGCAGGGATAGCGGAGGCCACCGGCACATCCTTCGACACAGCGAAAAGAACTGTGAATAAGCTTGTCGAGAAGGGATACCTGCAAAGGACAGGCAGCCGCAAGGACGGAAGATGGATCCCTGTTTCAAGGCTGAATGGATGATCCGTTTGCCTGAACCGTCAGTCACTCGACAGGGATTGTTTTTGCCCTAATAAATGCCCTAATAAATGCCCTAATAAATGCCCTAATAAATGCCCTAATAAATGCCCCAGTAAATGACCCGGGACAGTGTTGTAGTTAACGACTTATGTTAGGGTGCGGATACTTAACATGAGTCGTTAACTATATCAATACCAACGGTGAATAAACGGTAAATAAACGGTAAATAAACGGTAAATAAACGGTAAATAAACGGTAAAATCAACTTAGCCAGTAGATCATGGGTACTCTTGTTTAACCCATCTCCCGGTTTTTTTTACTCCCTTCTCTTTTTATCAACGCCCTTTCCATGAGCACGCCAAGTGCGCTCCTCACGGTCTTCTCTGTCACCCCCATTTGTTCGTCCATCTCGCCTGCAGTGACAGTGTTGCCCTCGGACACGATGATATACACTATGAGTTCCGTCACAGACGGGCCATCCAGCTCGTCAGCCCTCTTCTGGGTGTTCTCTTTCGGCATCTTCTCAGGAAGCCTGAAACAACCTTGACGATGTCCCTCTCGATGACATACTCGGGGGCGCTGAAACAAACCCGCATTCTGGCTGGAAATGGAGGAACATCCGACCCCGCCGTTTATTTTTAATACGATAGCCTCTATATATCGACGTGAGCTTCAACACGAACATTCCGTCAGCGTCAGTAGGGAAGCTGCGCAATGAGGAGATAGCCCCCTTCGCGATAAGATGCCTGCGGCAGGGCAGGGGCGCCCAGGCGTTCCTGCTCCTGTCGGAGCCAGGCGCGGACAAGACGCCAGAGGCGAGCTTCGCCCTGGGCCTGTGCAACCTCCTGTCGGGGGACGCGTCCGCGGCGGTGTCCTGTTTCGAGAAGGCGCTCGGCATGCTCAAAGGCATGCCGGCCTCCAGACCCCCTGCGGGGGAGAACAGCGAGAAGTACATCCGCCTCACGGTCGAGCAGGTCAGGGAGAGGGTCTACCTCACGCCCATGGACGCCGACTTCTGCACGCATTTCCCAGAGGCCGCCGAGCAGACGGTCCTGCTGGCGCTGATCCACGCCTACCTCCAGAAAGGGATGACGGACCAGGCGAAACGGCTGTCCTCGGGGCTGACCGGCCCCGAGTTCGAGGAATACAAGAAGAAGTTCCAGTAAAAATAAGGAGCTGAAAGGACATGACTGGCGGAAAGGACCCGATACAGATGGCGGCTGAGATGCAGGCTCGCATCATGCAGCTGCAGGCGGAATACATGCAGAACCCCACCCCGGAGAACCTGGCGAAGATGCAGGCGGAGACGCAGAGGCTGACGGCGGAGCTCTACTCCGGCGGCATAGGCGACCTGGCGGCGTCCGCGGCGGACCTCGCCGACAGCATGGCGGGGGCGTTCGAGGACATGGAGTTCGGGATGGGCGAGGAGGAGCTGGCGGAGTTCATCGCCCAGCATGCGCCCCCTCCCGACAAGGCGAGGTACCTGCCGATAGGCGCGGTGCTGATAATGACCAACGTCGAGCCCTGCGAGACTCTGGCCATGACGGACGACGACAAGGAGTCCTACGCGGCCAACATGAAGGAGTGGTGGGGCATCAAGAACCGCGCCGGCGCGATGGACAAGATCGAGTGGCTGCTCGGGGACGGGCACACCGCGAGGTACCAGCCCGAGTTCGAGCTGCTGCAGCAGAAGGGCCCCGCCGCGTACAAGGCGCTCAACCGCAAGACTTCCCTGGACGACGAGTCCCTGGAGTGCTACGAGCTGGCAATCGAGGCGGCGACCGAGGTGCTGGAGCTGCCCAAGGGCATGGCCTCCGGGTGCAAGACGATCCGCGCATGGGACATCGACCGCGTCGGCCTCCTCGCGCGCATCTGCGCGCACATAGGCTACATAACGGAGGACGAGGCGTGGGGGTACATGAAGCGGGCGGGGGAGCAGGTCAAGCCCCTGTTCAAGACATGGGACGAGTACATAGTGTCCGTGCTGTTCGGCCGCGCCATCGCGATCGGGCTCCACCAGGAGCCGTACGCCTGCGCGCTGGAGCTGCTGACCGAGAAGAGGGGGTTCCTGGACAGCCACCCCATAAGCGGCCTCTGAGCGGCCGCGCCCGCACAGGTCCGGTCTGAAAGACAAAGGAGGCAAAAGATGTACGAACGAGGGAGAGCAGAGAGCGATATCAAGAGGAAATACGGGGAAGAGGGCTGGGATGCGGCGTTGGAGGTGTACAAAAAGGCGGTCGCCGAGACCAAGGACGCGGAGGACCTCAGCGGGCTCGCGTTCCTTGCGGCGGACTTCGCCCACACCGAGGCGCTGAGGCTGCTGTTCGAGGCGGGGGTGCCGCCCACCGTCACCGACAAGTACTCCCACACGCTGCTCCACTACCTGGCAAGATGGCAGGAGAGCAGGTACGTCCCCAAGCCCCCCGGGGCGGTCGCCGAGGCCGTCTCGTTCCTGCTCGACAGCAAGGTCAGCGCCCTGCGCAAGGACGAGAACAGGGGCATGCTCTGCTACCACTACGCCGCCGAGAACGGCATGGCGGAGTTCGTCGAGGCCATGGCAGGGAAAGGGGTCAAGCTGACGATGGAGGACAAGGAGGGGCTCAACGGCATCCAGATCGCATGCGGCGGCGGCGCGGGCCTGAAGAGCGCGGTCCTCGAGATAGGGTACAAGGAGAGGGACCTCGAGAACTCCCAGAAGGACTACGACAAGAGGGTGGGCCGCATGAGGGAGCAGGGCATGTCCGAGGCGGACATCGCCGCGGACATCAAGAAATGGATGCCCAACACCCCCGAGAAGGCGGCGAAGGCCCTCGAAGCGGCCCGCCAGCACCTCGAGGACTACCTCCGCACGGTCAAGGCGTTCGCCGAGGCCGGCGTGGAGGTCGACGAGCGCGCGGTCAACATGGCGGTGGAGAACGGCGCCAAGAAGGTCGCCGCGTACCTGCAGGGCGTCAAGGACGGCGCCCCGGCGGGCGACACCGGCGGCATCGACGCGGCGGCGGGCGGCATGACGCTCCACCAGGCGGCCGAGAGGGACGACGCGGAGGCCATAAGGGCCATAGCGGCCACGGGCGCGGACCTGAACGCCATGAAGGACGAGGAAGGGTACAAGCTAGGCGGGCGCACCCCACTCGCGGTCGCCTGCTCGTTCCTGAACGTGGGCGCCCTCGACGCGCTGCTCTCGTGCGGCGCGGACCCCTCGTTCAGGGACAGCGGCGGCATGACCGCGGCCGCATACATAGGCAGCAAGGCCACGGCGAACTTCCCCCTTTTCGAGGAGAAGCGCATCCCCAAGACGGTCAAGAGCCTGGCGGCGGCGGGGATGGACGTCAACATGGTGGTTGACGACAAAGGCAACACCCTCCTCCTCCTCTGGTGCGGGGCACCCCGCGGCAGCGTGCACAACAGGGACAGCATCAAGAAGTCCATGCTGGGCGAGATCATGGGGCGCAACCCCGACATCAATGCGGCCAACCTCTCCGGAAGGACCGCCCTGATGCTCGCCTGCGCCGACGACTTCTACACGATGGAGAACATCCAGATGACGCTCCTGGAGCAGGGGGCCGACGTGGCCGCCGCCGACAGGAACGGCGACACGGCCCTGCACCATGCGGCCCGTAACGACGACGCCCACGGCGCGAAGGCCCTAAGCGAGATGCTGCTGGAGTTCGGCGCGGACCCCAAGGCGGTCAACAACGAGGAGAGGACGGCCCTGGACATCGCCACCGAGAGGGACAACCTGCCCCTCGTCAAACTACTTCTGAGCAAGATGTGAGGTGAAGAAAATGGACGACATATTCCTGAACGCCTGCAAGAACGGGCAGAAGGGCATCGTGGAGGCCTTCGTCAAGAAGGGAGGGATCAACTACAACAAGCGCGACCAGCTGGGCTGCACCCCGCTGTTCTACGCTTGCGTGAAGGGCGCCCGGGACATCGTGAAGATACTGATAGACAACGGCGCCGACGCGTCCCTCGCCAACAACGAGAGCACCACGCCGCTCCACGCAGTGTCCAAGAGCGGCAACAAGGAGATAATGAAGATACTGGTCGACGCGGGCGCAGGGGTCAACTACACCGACAAGTTCGGCAAGTCCCCGCTCATATACACGTTGCAGGAGAACCGCACCGAGGCGGCCAGGTACCTTATATCGCTGGGCGCCGACACGGCGATAAAGGACAACGACGGCCACACGGCCCTCGACTACGCCACCGCCCACGGCCTGCGCGACATAATCCCGCTGCTCAGCGGCGTGGGGGAGACCAAGGACTCCTACGGGAACACCCCCCTCCACCAGGCCGCGCTCAACGGACAGAGCGAGGTCGTGTCCGCGCTGATAAAGGCCGGCGCGAAGATGGACGAGCTCAACGACGGCGGGGAGACCCCCCTCGTGGTGGCGGTGGTGCAGGGGAACCTGCACGTCGCCCGCATGCTGCTCGACGCCGGCGCCGACGCCAACCTGAGGCTGCTGAACGGCAACACCCCCCTGCACTACGCTGCGGCGGGCGGCAACAAGTTCCTCGGGGAGGCCCTCATACTGAAAGGGGCGGACGTGGACTACCGGAACGAGGCGGGCGAGTCGCCGCTGATAGTGGCGGCCATGCGGGGCCAGAACGACTTCTCCGCGCTGCTCATCGCGAAGGGGGCCAACCTGAACGCGGTGGACAACCTGGAGCAGAGCGCCATGTTCTACGCCTCCGGGGGAGGGTTCACGGAGATCGTGGAGCAGCTGATAACCGCCGGCGCGGAGAACTGAGCCTCTCCTCTGCCGAACAACGGGACGGCGGCCGGGCGGCCTGCCGCCAGGCCGCCGTCCCGCCCCCAACGCGGACGGCACACGGAGGCG
>WRNL01000084.1 GCA_009776625.1 Methanomassiliicoccaceae archaeon
CGACGAGGGGGGGATGNCCTGCCACGCCGCCATCATATCGAGGGAGCTGGGGACGCCCTGCGTGGTGGGGACGGGGAGCGCGACCGAGGTCCTGAAGGACGGGGACGTCATAACCGTCGACGGGACCACCGGCACCGTGTACAAAGGCGAGATAAAGAAGAAAGAGGAGGCGGGCGGCCACCCCGAGGACGCGGTGGCGACGGAGTTCGTCCCGATCACCGGGACGAAGGTCATGGTCAACATGAGCATGCCTTCGAAGGCGGAAGACATCGCGAAGCTACCCTGCGACGGCGTCGGCCTCATGAGGAGCGAGTTCCTGTTCACCAACTACATCGGGGAGCACCCCTGCGCGGTCATCGACGAGGGGCGGTCGGAGGAGCTGATAGACAAGCTCGCCGAGGGCATGGCCAAGGTCGCCAGGGCCTTCTACCCCAGGCCTATAATACTCAGGACGTCGGACTTCAAGACCAACGAGTACCGCGACATGAAGGGGGGCGTCGACTACGAGCCCAACGAGGAGAACCCCATGATCGGTTGGAGGGGGTGCTCCAGGTACATATCCGACAGCTACAGGGAGGCGTTCATGTGCGAGCTCGCTGCCATCAAGAGGGTCCGCGACTCCCTCGGGCTGAAGAACCTCCACGTGATGCTCCCGTTCGTCAGGACGATATTCGAGGTCGAGGAGATAATAGCCATGATGGAGGGCGCCGGCCTCAGGAGGGGGCCGGACTTCAAGCTCTACTTCATGGCGGAGATCCCCGTCAACATCTTCATGGCGGAGGAGTTCTGCAAGTACTGCGACGCGTTCTCGATCGGGTCCAACGACCTGACCCAGCTGATACTGGGGTGCGACCGCGACTCCGACATACTGGGGCGCATGGGGTACTTCGACGAGAGGAACCCGGGCGTCAAGGCCGCCATATCCCAGCTGATCAAGGTCGCCCACAAGAACGGGAAGACCGTCGGGATATGCGGCCAGGGGCCGTCGGTGTACCCGGAGTTCGCGGAGTTCCTCGTGGAGGAGGGGATAGACTCCATCTCCCTCAACCCGGACACCTTCGTGAAGACCAAGAGGAACATCGCGTCCGCCGAGCAGAAGATGCTGCTCAAAGGCCTTAGGGAGCTCGGCGAGAGGCGGTGATCAATGGTCCGGCCCCTGGCCGGACCCCTCGATGAGCCTCGTGTTGAGGCCGTCAGACTGCTCCTTCGGGAGCAGCATGGTCGTCACCTCCATGAAGGGGTGCTTCGCCCCTTCTATTATCCTTATGTCGCTGAGGTCCCTCAGCCCCCACTTCTCCGCGGTCTTCTCCAGCCCAAGCCTGACATTAAGGTCGTTAGGCTCCAGCACGATGGCGCTGAACGAGCGCAGCCCCAGCTTCTGCGCGGCGAGGATCCTGTGGTGACCGTCGACGACCAGATACCCGTCCATCCTCTTTATCACTATAAGGGGCTCGTTCAGCCCCCTCTTTATCTCGTACTGGCGGCCGATCAGCTCGTCCATGTAGACCTCTTTCTGGGTAGGTATGAGGCTCTCTATCGGAACCTCCTGGTTGGATATCTTGAGCCTTATCCCGTTCTGCTTCTCGAGGAGGTTCTTCACGGACATCACCTTGCCTGGCCTCGACTTCTCTATCTGGGACCTCACTACGTCTATGTTGGATATTATGCCGACGATCTTCTTCTCCTCGTCCACCACCGGCAGGTTCCTGAGGCCGTATCTGAAAAGTATCCGGGTGGCGTCCTCGATCGACATGGACGGAATGGCGCATAGGGTGCCGCGGCTCATTATCTCCCTCATCTTCGCGTCGGGCCTGTCGATGAACCTCAGCAGCTCCTTCGCCGTGACGTATCCGAGCAGGTACTCGTTCTCCGCGATGGGGAACCCGTGGAAGCTCGACTTGATTATCTTCTCCCTGACCTGCCTGACGGTCATGTCGGGGGTCACTGTCTGGACGTTCCTTATCATGTAGTCCGCTACTGTCGGCGACGGCATCTTATCGCCGCCATATCTTACAGGGGGATGAAATACCCTTTGCTGTCCTCCGCCCGTGTTCGGGCGTCATTCTGCGGCAGAACTGAGGGGCATTATGGTGCCCCGATGGTACTGGCGTGGTCAAATGGTCGAAAAAGTGGCTATGTCTCACCCATATTCTCTTAATATCATCTTAGTGTCGTGGTTCGTTTATAGATGTCTCATTCATTGTATTGGATGCCATTCTAGGCATCATGCGAGCCTTTGTCAATTTCTCTTTACTGCCCATTCGCCAGTAGTCCTGGATCCTGTCCTATAAAGCATACCTATGATCTTGAGTTTCGATATCGCCCTGTTCACACTAGCCCTCGACATGCCCGTTCCCGATGTGAGATCGGAGATCTTTGCCCGAAGGTTCGCCTCCAGATGATCCTGGATGGCATTCTCTGAATCGTCAATGGGCGGTGATGATGGCTCCCCCGATGGGACATTGCCCGAACCCGCCTTGAATGTAGTGACCCTTATGGTGTCGTCTATCTCTTGGAACAAAGGGGGTATGGGCCATGCTCTTCGCAGGCTGACGGGGCGCGGCCCCTGGTCACCCTTTGATCTTCTTCTTGATCCGGGCCATCCGAGCCTCTATCCTGTCCGCCTCGGCGGGGTCCATCCTCGACAGGTCCTGCAGCACGGATAGGAAGTACATCGCCAGGACGTGGCGGCCCAGCCTCTCCGCCTCGTCCGCCGCGCTGCGGCAGACCCCGATCACCGTGTTGCTGGGGCCGGGCGGGATGTCCCTCTCCTTGCACATGCGGAGGAACTTGGCGTGGTCGTATTCCGGCAGCGCCCCGCCCACCTCCTGCTGGATATAGTACATCTGCGACTGCAGCATCACCGACGCCTCGTAGGCCGAGCTCGCCTGGTAGAGGAGAGTGGCGGAGGCGTAGTCCTTCATCTCTATGCAGTGGTAGCCCATGTTGCGGTAGAAACGAGCAAGGTCGACGGCCGTGTATATGGTCCCGTGGCACTCCCTCATCAGCTTGAGGTAGGCGGCCCAGTCCTTGCGGACCTTGCTTATCTCCCCAAGCTCGAACATCGCAGCCGACCACACGGGGTTGATGGAGAGCGCCTTCCTCAGGGCGCCCTCGGCCTCGTCGAAGCGCTTCAGCTCGAACAGGATGCTCCCGTGCATGAGATAGAGCCTGTCGAGCTCCTGGGGGATGCGCCTGACCGTCCGCTCCGGCTTGTTGATGAAGCGGTACAGCAGCTCCTCGAGTATGTTCTGGAAACGGCGGTACTCTGAGAGGGAGTCGTCGAGGTACATGCGCTCGCCGTCGGCGTTCTCGACGTGCCTCACAAGGGGCCCTATGATATCGAGGGCCCTCCAGGGATCCTTCTTCTGGTACTGGAACGCCGCCTCCTCGATGGTCTTGGAGATGGAAAGATCCATGCCGCGGAGCGCCTGCCCCACCTCTTTCATCTTCTCTGGGGGGACGATGTCCGGATACATGCGCCAGATCCCCCTTAGGATCTCTGTGTTCATCGGGTGCGCCCTGTATTTCTCGCTCTGCTCTTCGAGGTACTTGAAATCGCGCCTGTAGTCCCCGGTCAGCCCGGAAGTTATCTCCTCCATGATCTCTATGTAATCCATTTCCATCACGCCTTGTGTATTCTGTTTTTCTATGCCATCCGCGAGGGGTCACTGGGTGTAGAACGTGTCCAGCACGGTCCTGCCGGCATCGGTCACGCGGTGCTTCTTGGTCCTGCCGTCCTTCTCGATCCACCCGTTCGCCTTCCACCTGTCGACGAAGTCCCTCTGATAGCACACCGCCTCGTACCTCTTGCCGCCGTCGCCTCCCCCCTTCCTCTCCTTCCTGTACCAGATGCCGGATGCCTTGAGCGCGCCTATGACCGCCGCCCCGCCCACGCTGTCGCCCATGCTCAACCCGTCGAACACCCTGAGCCCTGCCACCAGATGCTCCTCTGGAACGTCTATCCTGTAGTAGGGCAGCGCCTTGGGCTCGCGGGTGGTGAGGGCGAGCCCGACGGGGGAGCCGTCCCTGAAGTATATGCTCCTGAGATCCCCGTCAGGGATGCTGTAGTCCTTGGTCCCCACGGTGAACGGCACCGTGCCGGGCGTCATCATCGAGGCGATGACCGCCGCCGCTGTGTACTCGGACGTTCCGGCCGACGTGTTGACGAACACGTCGGCGTCCCTCTCCGACCTCAGTATGTTCAGAACCGTCCTCAGCATGGCGGTGAAGTCGAACACGACCGCCTCGTGCTCCACTATCTCTGCCTTCGGCAGCCCAGCCCTTATCTGCGAGCAGACCTCCCGGTAGAACTCCTCGTAGATTAGGTTCCTCTCGTCCGACGGGTCCGTGTAGTGTATGAGGTGCGCCCTGTCCGCCGCATAGTACGCCACGGGCTCCGACACCTTCGCCGTCTCGAACGTCACGCACGACACGACCACACGATCCTTGCGCCCTGATGCCATATAATACAAGGATATCACGTATTGCATATATTACAGTTACTACGAAAAAAATGTATTTAAATACCCCTGCGCATCGTTCCCCCTGTGCCCTGGGCGGCGGGGGCATGAAAGGATAGATGATCGTATGGTGAGGGAGAGGCCGGCTGAATGGAGGTGCGACCTGTGCGGGAGCCCGTTCCCGTCGGAAAGCGAGGCGGGCGCTTGCGAGGAGAGGTGCATGGCGCAACGCAACATCGACTGGGAGGGCAGGGCGCTCAAGCGGGTGGCAAGGGCGCCACGGGCGGCGGGGGCGGGCGTCTTGGAGGCTGTGTTCGTCACCGAGACGACAGTCGTCGCCGTTGGCAGGAGGCTCCCCAGCGGCCAATGCTACAATGCGAGGACGATCGTGGTCTCCGACGACAGGGCGATCGCCTCCACCGACAGCGTCTTCGACCCGCTGTCCCTTCAGGGCGCAGATGGCGTGGAGATAACCATGGAGGAGTACGAGGAACACAGGCGGCAGGCCGCCGAGAAGTTTGCGGAGATCACGAAGGGAACGCATGCCTTCAAGTGACCCACAGGAGGATGGAACATGGCCATATACACAAAGGATGGAAACAACATACGGATAACGCAGGGCATGGATGCGGACATCAATTTCAAATTGCCCTCTTGCGTCTATGCCGTCAATCAGAACAGAAACGGCTTCTATTTGACGAAGACGGACGACTTCAAGCTCCCAGAGAGGGTGTTCGGCAATGTAGCCGACATCGCAGACCGGATAATCACCACATTCAAGGACAGGCAGAGGTCCACTGGCGTCCTGCTGTCGGGCCTCAAAGGCTCCGGCAAGACATTATTATCGAAGTTTATATCGATCGAGCTTCTGAAACAGGGGTTCCCAGTCGTCCTTGTGAACAATTCTTTTGATCCAGGCGAGCTGATGGAGTTCATAATGTCGATCGAAGACGAGTGCGTGGTCATATTCGACGAGTTCGAGAAGAACTACGTATGTGACATGGATATCGACCAGGCTCAGCAGGACGGTCTAATGACGTTGTTTGACGGGACAATAGAAGCTAAGAAGCTATACATACTGACCTGTAACGACCTTGGCGACATCCACAGCATGCTCTTGAACCGTCCGGGCCGCATGTACTACCACATCGGACACTCCGGGCTGTCAGAGGATACCATAAGGGAGTTCTGCAACATCAAGTTGAACGATGTGTCACATACCGAGAGCATCGTCAAGATCGGGTCGCTGGTGGGAGACTTCTCGTTCGATATGCTCGATGTGCTCGTAGAGGAGGTTAACCGTTACAACATCACCCCGACAGATGCCCTGTCCTTCCTTAACATCAAGCCGGAGTCAAGGTACGACACGTACTGCATCAGCGTATACCGCGACGATGAACTGCTTAAAGTGTTCAATGACGTGCAGTACGACCCGCTATATAGTGACTCAGAGGAGCTATTATTCTATGCCAAGGAGAGGAAAAGTTTGGATATGGAGGGGCTGGACAAATACGATGGCAGTATCCGTTGTCTTAGTCTGATGAAGGACAGAATCTCATCCGTCCACCAGGACACCTTCGTGTACAACATAAACGAGTACAAAGTGGTGTCGAAAAAGGTCAGGGAGTCATCCGACTTCAATAGACTTATTGCTTGAACGGAGGAGACAGAACGCAAAACAAAGAGGATGAGAGGCACAAAGGTGTTCACCATGGCAAAAAGAAACAAACAGAAAGACAAGAGTTCCAGAGGGTATGAGAAGATGATTGCGACTGTGAGGGACTTCGAATGCGGGCTCTGCGGCTTCAAGACCTCCGTCGCGATCCTTTCGGACAAAGTGGTCGACGACCCTGACAGGACTGCGGACACCCTGATCGAGAACGGGTGGTCGAGTACAGGCAAGAAACTGACCTGCCCATGTTGCACGGCGGAAGGCGTGAGGCTCGATGCCAGGGGAGGGGATGTCGACGCGCAGCTCGAGATGGGCTGGCTGTGCTACAAGGGCATGGGTGTGAAAAAGAGCTACAAGAAAGCGGCGAGGTGGTTCGGGCTCGCCGCCGAGCAGGGGGAGGCCTACGCACAGTACAACCTCGGCATGATGTACAAGATGGGGATGGGCGTGTGCCGGGACCATGCCGAGGCGGCGAAGTGGTTCGGGCTCGCCGCTGAGCAGGGCGACGCGGACGCGCAGTACCGTCTCGGCGGGATGTGGGAGAAAGGGAAAGGCGTCCCGCAGAGCGACACCGAGGCGATGATATGGTACAAGCTCGCGGCGAAGCAGATGCGGAAAGAAAGGGCAGAGTGATACGGGTTCCCTGGTTGCACTTTCTGCCCCTATTGAACCAGCCGGTTCCGCCCGACCTCTTTTTTCTACCGCCTCCCCCCCCCCC
>WRNL01000085.1 GCA_009776625.1 Methanomassiliicoccaceae archaeon
CCACCATCTCGACGGGCGGCTTCGTCCACGGCGCGGGCGGCGCGGGCGGCCTCCCGATGGCCGCCCAGGCGGTAGTGCTCGCCTTCATGTTCCTCGGCGGCACGAACTTCTACCTGCACTACCGCGCCCTGAAGAAGAGGGAGCTCTCCGCCTACAGGAAGAGCCAGGAGTTCGTCTGGACCGTGATGTGGTTCCTCCTGGCCGCCGCCGCGATGCTGGCCCTTGCCCTCGCCGCAACGGGCGACGCCCTCGCCGTGGACCTCGGGGCGGCCGCATGGGACTCCCTCTTCACGGCGGTGTCGATGGGGACGACGACGGGGTACGAGGTGGCGGACCCGTCCTTCTGGCCCCTCTCCGCCTGCGTGGTGATGTGGGCGGTCATGCTCTTCGGGTCCATGTCCGGCTCCACGTCCGGCGGGATAAAGATCTACAGGCTGCTGATACTCCGGTCGTACGTGGCCAACGGCGTCCACAGGATGCTCCACCCGCGCTCCGTCAGGGACGTTAGGCTGGACGGCCACTCCGTGGGCGGCGACTCGGTGGTGTCCGCGACGGTGGTGGTGGCCATGTTCGCGCTGGCGGTGGCGTCCTCCACGGTGTTCCTGCTGGTGTCGGAGCCGTGGATGGGCATACAGGAGTCGATGGGGCTGTCCATATCCGCCATAAGCAACACCGGCGCGGGGATCGGCGGCATCCCCCTCGGGGAGCTGAACGGCGCGTCGAAGCTGTTCCTGTCGTTCATGATGTGGGTGGGGCGCCTGGAGGTGGTGATGGCGCTGCTGCTGTTCTCGAGGACGCTCTGGAGGGACCTGCTCTCGGACATGAGGGGCGGCCTGCGCGGCGTCAGGGGGCGCAGGGGCTGATCAGCCCGCGCCCCTGCACATGTCTAGTATCCTGACCACCGCCGGGTTGCCGGGGTCCTCCTCGTTTATCGCGCCGGCGACGACCTTCGCCTCCGCCGCCCTCCCCTTCTCGGCGAGGCAGTAGGCGAACACCTCCATGGCGGTCGTGTTGTGCGGGTCGCCCTTGATCGCTTTGGACGCATGGGCGGCGGCGGCCGTCACCCTCCCCATCACCCAGAAGAAATATGCCGCGAGGGCGTTGGCGTCGGGGGAGGACCTGTCCCTTTTGAGGGCGTCCTTGACCAGCCTCTCCGCGTCCTTCTGGCGGCCTGCCGCCGTCATCACGGCGCAGTACCGTTTCTGAACCGCGAGGTCGCAGGGGGCCTCCGCGAGGAGGGCCTCCGCCAGCTCCGCGGCGCGCCCGTGCTCGTTGTTCGCCGACACCGCCCCGACCATGACGGCGGTGTCGTCCAGGGTCGGGTCCGCCAGCCTCCCGTACATGGCCGCGGACTCCTCGTGCCTCCGCATGTCGTAGAGCGCGCGCATCCTTTCCCTGACCACGCCGTCGCTATCCCCCAGACGGGACAGTATCGCCTCCGCCTCCGCAGGGAACCCTATCCCCCTGAGGCCCTTGGCGGCCTCGAGCCCGTCCCTTTCGCCGACTTTGCCGGGGATCGAGGAGGCGATTTCCCTCGCGCCGCCCTCGTCCTCTATGACCTTCAGGAGCGACGAGCACGTGAGGAGCGTGAAAGGGTCGTCTGGGAAACGGCCCGCCAGCTCTCTTATCTGCACCGATGCCAGGGCGGTCTCCCCCGCCGCGATGTTGGACTGTATCTCCTTAAGCGCCTTCCCTTTGTCCATCTGCGCTTGTATCCCCTCCCCAAAGATAAAGGTTGAGCCTTGATACTCCCACATAAACGATGCCCGGAGTTCGACGATCAGTGGGTCGGCGTGCCCTTACGCAGTCCACTTTCGGTCAATTCGGTGACCCCCCTGTTAAGTATTTAAGCGGGTCTGGACATGGGCGAGTAGCCGTTTGGATGGGGAGCCCGGTTCGGTGCCTTCCTGAGAGGCGGTGAACCGGGACCATCCGGCAGGAGGTGTTAAAATAGCATCCGCAACCGGTAATCCACGGATAATCCGCGTAAAGGTTGAAGACGTGATCATCGTGATCCGCCTCTGACCCTAATGCGAACGTTGGCCCACGTTGGGGCCCGTCCCCTCCTATGGGGGGACGTTGACCCTCTGCCTGTATGTTAATTGGCGTTCACCCTTATATAACATGCCGTCTGCGGGCCCGCTATATCGGCTATAGCGCTTCGTGTGTAGCTATCGTTCCTTTGCATTGATTTCGCCATGCGTGGGGATGACCTCTCTAATCGAACAACATCGTGAACACACCCACAGGGAAACTCGACTCCCGCTTCGCGAACAACAGACACCCGCAAGGGGTTAAATATCCATATTGTCTGGCTCATCAAGGGGTAAACATGGCGTCTGCATCGGATGTGGCGAATTTCTTCATCGATATTAACAAGAACACAGAGGATCCGATGACGAACCTGAGGCTACAGAAGTACCTCTTTTTTGCTCAGGGATGGAGCCTGGCCCTGTTCGGCAGGCCGCTGTTCGAAGAAAGGATAGAGGCGTGGCAGCTCGGCCCCGTCGTGCCTGACGTGTACCGCGGCTTCTCCTCACATGGGAAGGACCCTATAAGAAGTCCCCGCGAGGGCTACTCCTCCGACGTATTCACCAGGGAGGAGGTTGATTTCCTTATGGACGTGGCGATGGAGTACTACCGCTACTCCACAGGGGGACTGGTGGGCCTCTGCCACGGGGCGGGCGGCGCATGGGAGAGCGTCTATGACGACTCCACGCCGTACAAGGAGATCCCCACGGATCGGATAAAAGAAGAGTTCTCAAAAAAAGAGGCGCTTCAGAGGTTCGACATCGATTCCATATCCAAAAATATGAAAAGGATAGGCTACCGCGATTCCGAAGGGTACCTCGTCCTACCGAAGGAATATGATTATGGCGACTGAGGGGAGCCGCGAGCCATGGAGCGTCTGGGTCGCACGGGTGAGGTTCGAGGATAGCGAACAGACGAAGAACAGACCCGTCGTACTGGTAAGCGACGACATCGCCCTCTGTATTTGCACGGCCTGCCTGTTACCTCAAAGCAGAAGAGCATGCGGCATGGGTGTCAGATCCTGGACTTGGAACGTGTCGGGTTGAAGAAGGCGTCTATGGTCAAGCTCGAGCTCATCGAAATAAGGCACATCGACCTGGTGAGGTTTTTAGGTACGTTGAGCGACGACGACCGATACCGGATAGGGCAGTCGCTTAAAGCCGGCGGTTACGGGAGCACATTCCTTTGATCTCCGCCGTGGGGCGTGTTATTTGACTCCTTGCGGGGGTTGCGTGGCCGTCCGATGGGGCATCCTTCAGGTCGCCGCCCCCCTTTCCCCCCGTTATGTGTCGCGACCGGCCGTCGCTGTAAAATACCTTCAACCCGATTACCACGGGATGATGCTCAAAGGGTTCTCGGTGTATGGCCTGTTCGGGGAGTTCGACTACGAAATAAGCCTCAGCGGGGGCCACGTCACGTTCATCCACTCGCTCAACGGGTACGGGAAATCCACGGTGATGAAGCTGATCTCCGACGTCCTCCACGGGGACGTCGACGAGGTGAGGGGCGTCAGCTTCAAGAGGATGGACCTGAGGTTCGACGACGGCGCGGCCCTGATCGTCGAGAACGTGGGGGACTCGCCCCTGATACAGATGCAGAAGAACGACATCGAGGAGGAGGTCCCCCCGGACGAGCTGAGGAAGGTGCTGAACGTGCTGTACATATCCCCCGACAGGTCCGTCGTGACCTCCGACAGCTGCCTGGTCCCCGCGCTGGACGCGCACGTGAAGGGGCTCGCCGGCAAGCTGAAGGGCGCGAGGGGGGACGGCAGGCTCGCGAGCGTGCCGAGGGAGGGCAGGAAGGGGTACACCGACGCCGAGCTGGAGTTCCGAAGCAAGGACCTCAAAGCGAAGCTGGACTTCATGAAGCGCGCCGGCATCGAGCCGGACATGCCCGTGGGGTACAGGTTCCCGCCGACGAGGTTCGAGATCATGGAGTACCGCGAGGACTACCTGGACCTCCTGTACTCGGTGGAGGAGTACGTAGAGAGGTACTACGGGCTCTCCGAGTCCGCGATCGTCTACGTCGACATAGTGAACGAGCTCCTGATCAAGAAGAGCGTCTACATCAACGACGGCGGCGTCCTCAGCGTCAGGATGGACAACGGCGCGGCCCTGCCCCTCGACAAGCTCTCCTCCGGCGAGAAGCAGATACTGATAATGTTCTACCTCCTCCTGTTCGTCGCCGAGCACGGGTCGCTGGCGATAATAGACGAGCCGGAGATATCCCTGCACGTGGCGTGGCAGCAGAGCCTGGGGAAGACGTTCTCCGACATAGCCAGGCTCCGCGGCATGCATATAATCGTCGCCACCCACTCGCCCCAGGTGATACATGACAACTGGGACCTTTCGGTCGAGCTCAGGGTGAAAGATGATTGAGAGCCTCACGTCCGCGGACATCGCCAACACCGTCTCCATGATGAGGTCCCTCCACAAGGGGCCTATACTGGTGGTCGAGGGCGTGACGGACAGCAGGCTGTTCGGCAAGTTCGTCGACCGGGACGGGGTGAGGATCGTCACCGCCCACTCCAAGGAGAACGTCAGGAGGTCGGTGGGGGAGGCCTGGGGGGCGAGGGGCGACAAGCGGGTGTTGGGGATACTCGACGCCGACCTCGACAGGCTTTGCGGGAAGAGGCACAACCCGCCCGTGTTCGTCACCGACAAGAGGGACATGGAGACGATGATCATGAGCACCCCGGCCCTGGACGACGTGCTCGCCGAGTACGCCGACCCGGGGCTCCTCGCCGCCTTCGAGGAGAGGCACGGGAAGGTCGGGGACGCGGTGGCGAGGGCGTCCTACCCCATAGGGCTGCTGATGCTGGTGTCGTCGAGGGAGAGGCTGGGGCTCTGCTTCAAGAACATGGACTACCAATCCTTCATCAACAAGAGGACGCTCGCCATCGACGTGCGGGGGATGATCGGCGACGTGTTCTCCCAGTCGTCCGTCATCGGCGCGGGGAAGAGGGAGATCGCCGACAAGATCGCCGAGGAGGAGGAGGTCCTCGACGACCCCTGGGCCGCCGCGAGGGGGCACGACGCCGTCTCGGTGCTGGCGCTGGGGCTGTCGGAGACCTTCGGGGCCTACAACGGGAAGGACATGAAATACGGCCAGGCTAGCGGGGCGCTGAGGCTGGCGTTCAGCCTCGCGTACTTCAAAGAGACGGAGCTGTACAAGGACACGCTGAAATGGTCCGAGAAGCACAACTACGCCCTCTGGGTCACTCGATGACGAGGTCCTCCCTCTTCACGCCCTCTGCCGTCTCCATCATCTTCTGGACCCTGCGGTCGCAGTCGTCCAGGAACCTCTTGCAACGCTCCCTCAGGGCTATCGCCCTCTCGTAGACCTCCAGCGCCTTGTCCAGCTCCAGGTTCCCGTCCTCCAGCTCCTTGACGAGCTGCTCGAGGGTCCTCAGGCTCTCCTCGAACGTCATCTCCTCCGTCTCCATCATCTCACCTCCGTTCTCTTCACCTCGGCCTCCGCCTTCCCGTCCTTCATCAATATGCTCACGCCCGCCCCGGGCCGCATCTGCCGGGCGGAGGTGAGCGCCCTGCCCCCCTCGTCGGTGACCAGGGCGTAGCCCCTGTCCAGCACCCTCATGGGGTTGACGCCCTCCAGCCGCTCCGAGTACCTCTGGAGGTCCTTCCTGCCGTCGTCGATCATCCTGCGCACGTGCGCGTCCATGCCCGCGTCCAGCCTGATGAACCTCCTGCGCGCGGCCTCCGCCCCGCCCTTTAGCGCGGAGCCCATCCTCGCGTGGAGCTCGTCCAGCCTCATCGAGTGCATGGACACCCTCTGCTCCGCGCGCCTGGGGTCGAGCTTCGAGTCCAGCGCCTTGAACCTGTAATGCATCCTCTCGAGTATACCGGACAGCGACCTGTTGACCCTTATCAGGTCCGTGTCCAGGTGCCTGGACAGCTCCCTGCGGTCCCTCAGCGCGAGCTCCGCCGCGCCGGTCGGCGTGGGGGCCCTCACGTCCGCCACGAAGTCGGCGATGGTGAAGTCCGTCTCGTGGCCGACGGCGGATATCACGGGGGCCGCGGAGGCGGCGATGGCCCTCGCGACGGCCTCCTCGTTGAACGCCCAGAGGTCCTCTATGGACCCGCCGCCCCTCCCCACGATGACCACGTCCACGCCCTCCCTGTTGAGGGCCTCTATCCCTCTGACGATGGACTGTGCCGCGCCGTCGCCCTGGACCTGCGCAGGGTACAGGAGTATGTCGGCGGGGAACAGCCGCCCGGAGGTGGTGACTATGTCGTGTATCACCGCCCCGGCGGGGGAGGTCACCACCCCTATCACCTTGGGGTACATGGGCAGCGGCCTCTTCCTGGAGGCGTCGAACAGCCCCTCCGACTCGAGCTTCCTCTTCAGCGCCTCGTATGCAAGGTGGAGGTCCCCGATGCCGGACTGCCGCATCGCCTCGACCACGAACTGGTACGCCCCCCTCTCCACGTACAGCTCCGCCCTGCCGAAGGCGGCCACCTTCATGTTGTCGCAGGGCTCGAAGTCTATCCTCGCCCTGGAGTGCTTGAACATCACGCCACGGATCTCGCTGGAGCTGTCTTTGAGCGTGAAGTAGTAGTGCCCGGAGGGGTACTTCTTGAGGTTCGACAGCTCCCCCATGACCCAGACGTCGTTGACGGCGGACGCCTCCGAGAGGACGGCCTTCACCCTCGTGTTGAGCTGAGTGACTGTTATCGTTTCCGCCATGCCGTCCGCATGTGCGTCCGCTTTAATCTATCTGCCGCCCAAGGGACGCCGCCTGACATCGAGTGGCTCCCGGCCGGGGCCCCAAGGAGGGGG
>WRNL01000086.1 GCA_009776625.1 Methanomassiliicoccaceae archaeon
GGATAGAGATAGCGTACGGCGGCGGCCGCAGCGTGAGGATATCGCCCGCCGACAGGGAGGGGTTCCTGGCAAGGCTGGAGCCGAGGCTCGCCGCCCCCGGCATCATCTCAAGGGTGGACGGGGCGGCACCCAACGGCGGCAAGGCGATCACTTACGGGATCTTCGAAGGGTTCGACAGCGACGAGGCCAACGCCGTGGGGAGGCTCTCGTTCTGGTTCTCCGTGTTCCTGATGGCGTTCACGGTGCCCGTCGCGACCGCCGCGGGCATCTATGGCGGGCGCATAGGGATGTACGTTGTAGCATACCTCGGGTGCGCCTGCATGTGGGCAACGGTGTTCGTCACCTCCAGGCAGGCCGCAAAGGTACAAAGCCACATCGACGGGCACGGCACGGACGCCGCAGGGCGCAGGGGCGCGAGAGGGAGGGCCATCGGGTACGCGTCGCTATTCGCGTCTGTGGCCGTGCTGCTGGCAGTGGCGGCGTTTTTCATCATATACTGAGAGGGGCGGCATCCAAAGGGTCGCCGAAAAAGCTTGCGGCCTTATCATAAGGTAAGGCTGTCTGCGATGGGCGCGCATCCAGCGCATATTTTGCATGTGCGGCAACGTAGCGCCGCCCGTACATAAGCCCAATAGGCAAGCACGGATCCTCCGCGCCAACCCACGCCATAAGGGAACGGGTGGTCGCAGGGTAGCAGAAAAAGTTTTTCTTCAAGTTTTTTTCAAGAAAAATATTTGCAAAATATTTCTATAAGACATGTTAAAGAAATTTTTTAAAAGATTTTTTCTCCAAAACAAGGATTTATATTCTCGAATGGATGTGCCTGCATATGGACGAGGGCAGCTTCCACAGCGATAAGGCGGGGCGGGTCGAATGGTCGGACAACGGTCAGTTCTGCTATTTCAGGCCGAACACCCTGCCCTTGGACATAGAGGCGGGAGGCATGAGTAAAAGGACGCTCCGCACGGTATCGGCGATATCCAGATTGGATGGGAGGGTGTCGGGCATCCCGGAGGAGGAACGTTTCATCATCCTCAACTCGTTCGCGATAAAGGAGGCCACAACGAGTTCCGCCATAGAGGGGTCCAGGTCCACGGTGTCGGACATTTTCAAAGAGGAGAAGGAAAAGGAGGCAGATGTCGAAAGGGCATCGGACAACCAGGAGGTGCGGAACTACAAGGAGGCCTTGCTCCAAGGCATCAGGGGAGTCTCGGAGGAGGGCAGGATAACCGAAGGGTTGTTGCTGTCTATGCACGGCACACTGTTGAAAGGGGCGAGGGGCGGCGATAAACGGCCAGGCGCATACAGGGACGGTCTTGTCTGGGTTGGGGGTAGGGGGGACACGCTGGAGACGGCGGAGTACGTCCCCACCCCGCCTTTCGCCATACAGTACCTGATGGACGACCTCTTGGATTATATGGACCGTAGCGACGACGACCCCATCCGGAAGATAGCCGTGTCCCACTACCAGTTCGAGGCCATCCATCCGTTCAAGGATGGGAACGGGAGGATGGGGAGGCTGATTATGATGCTGCTCCTGCATAAGGAGGGGCTGATGGAGAGCCCTTTCCTCTACATAAGCGAATATCTCAACAAGCACAGGGGGGACTACATCGGCCATCTCACGAGGGTGCGCACCGACGGGGACCTCCAAGGGTGGCTGGGATTTCTGCTCGACGCGCTGGACTCCCAAACGGCAAGGTCAATGAGGCTCCTCGAATCGATAAGGATGTACAAGAAGGCTATGCGAGAGTTGGCATTGAGGGAGAATAGCGGCACGCTGGACTCGGTTGGCGGCATGCTCATCGAGAACCCTTTCATAACCGTGGGGGACATAACAGGGAGGACGGGCGTGAGCGCGCCCACTGCTAGGAAGCTGATAAATGTCCTCCTACAGAACGGCGTATTGGATCCTGTGGAGGGTAAAAGGAGGGGGATGCTCTACAAGGCCACGGCGGTATTGGACATGTTGGAGCGGGTGTGACGCGGGGCCTGTGGCAACAACGTTAATTAATGCGGGAGGGTTCGAGGGTTCATGCTGAACGTCACCGGGAGGTCCCACAGGGGAAGGACATGCGAGTACTCCAAGGGGGAACGGTCGATAAGGACGCCCTTCGTCATAGGCCCCGACGATGCCGATGTCCGTATCTCGGCGGATGCGGGCGGCAGGACGCTCCATTTCTTCGGGACAGAGGCCCCCATCGACCAGAAGCTGCTCGTTTCAGCCTCGTCGAGGAGGGAGACGCCGCCCGCCCTTAAGGACGGGGTGTGCGTCGTGAGGCTCCCTTTCGGCGACGACTCAGGCATCCCGGACGGATCCGAGCTGGTCGTGGTCCCCAATGCGTTCGAGCTGAGGAACGATGCCCGGAGGCTCGTGGACTCCGTGATCAGGATAAGGGAGAAGGCGGGGCACAACCGGCTCCTCTGCCTGCTCGGCATCGCCGAGCCGTCCACGGCGTCGATCCTGGCGTACATGGGGGTCGACGTGTTCGACGACTCCCTGGCAAGGGCGGCTGGAGCCATGGGCCTGCGCCTGCTCCCCGAGGGGGAGGCGGTTGCCGCCGGCGACGTGTCGGAGGAGAACGTGGCCGACCTTAGGAAGGAGTGCGAGAAGATCGCCCTGTTCACAGGGCACGGGAGGCTCAGGGAGCTGGTCGACCAGAGGGCGCCGTCGTCGCCGTCGTCAGTCGCCGCCCTGAGGATATTCGACGATGTCGGCTACAGGTACCAGGAGGAGTGCTGCCCCACGGTCGGCACGAGTTTCGCATGCAATACGACCCAGGCGCTCAGGAGGCCGGACCTCAGGGCGTACCGCGACAAGATATCCGAGAGGTACAGGAAGCCTGCGCACAAGCGCATACTGCTGCTGCTCCCCTGCTCTGCGAGGAAGCCGTACCACACGTCGAGGACCCACAAGGCGTTCGCCTCGGCGATACACACCGCGCAGCACGACACCCTCGTGCACGAGGTGATAGTGACGTCGCCCCTCGGGATAGTCCCGAGGGAGCTGGACGTGTTCTACCCCGCCAACTCCTACGACATACCCGTCACCGGGGAATGGAAATGCCAGGAGAGGGAGATGATAAGGTCGATGGTGTCAGGCCTGCTCTCGCAGGGCTACGACAAGGTCGTATGCCACCTGGGTGGCTCCTCGGGGCTGGTCGAGGGACTGGCGGACATGGAGGAGACCGTAGTCGGGGACCCGACTACCCCTGCGTCGCTGAGGAACCTGGACGAGGCTCTCAGGAGGGCTGCCAAGGGGATGGCGCCCGTTGACTACTCGGTCGAGAGGACCAACACGATGGGGTCGATGCTCGCGTTCCAGCTCGGGCAGGGGGCCGCCGACGCCATAATGGCGGACGGCGGCTACGTGATAGGCAAGTTCCCATACTGGAAAGTGATGAGGGGCGGCCAGGTCGGGGCGGAGAAGGCGCAGATGGGGATGCTGACCCCCGAGAGGGGCATGGTGTCCCTGACGATGGAGGGCGCGGAGGCCGTCGCGGCAACAGGCCGGAACACCGTCGAGATGACGGGCTTCGAGATGAAGGGGAACCTGTTCGCAGTGGGGGTCAAGGACGCCGACCCCCGGCTGAGGATCGGCGACGAGGCCGTCGTCACCTTTAACGGGGAGGCAGTGGCGGTGGGGGTCGCGATGATGTCCGGCAGGGAGATGGTCGACCTCAATAGGGGCATAGCCGTCAAGGTGAGGCACAAGAGGTGACGGCCACTTTCGCACTTTCGGTCACTTTCGGTGACCTCCCCCCCTTTTGTTTATATACCCTCTTTGCCATGAATGATATGAAGACCGCAGTGCATCCCCAAGAAGCACGGGAACTTCAGGAAAACGGGGTTCAATCCCATTCCATCCGCCCCGTTTTCCTTTTTCTTCTCCTCACTCGGCGGAGGCTTCCCCCGCCCCCCTGCCCAGCCTTGAGAACAGGAGGCTTATGAGAACGCCGCCGGCAAGCGCGACGATGCCCAGCGCGATGTCGGTGACTCCCGGGCCGGCCGCCACTGCCTCGTACATTATCACGAACACAGAGCCGACGGTCAGCCCGAGTATCGCCATGTACGTCGGCTTGCGGTGCCTGGTGAGCGCGTACCGGACCACTTTGGCGAAGCCCACGAGGCCGACGAGGACCCCCACCGCCAAAGGGGCCATCAGGACGGCGTCGAGCGAGGCTATGGTGTCTATCAGCTGGGGGTACAGGCCGATGGCCAGGAGTATGGTGGCCCCGCTAATCCCCGGGACGAGGTGGGAGACGGAGAATATCACGCCGACGGCGACCATGCAAAGCATGGAGGCCGCGTCATGGGTGAGCCTGACCTCCCTCGCGTCCAGCATGGCCATCGCCAGGAACACCAGCGTCACGGCGACACCGGCGGCGAAGGCCAGGGCGTCAGTCCTCCGGGGCCCGACCTCCGGCTCCGTGTGCCTCCACAGCTCCGGGAGCTGCCCCAGTATCATCCCGGTGAACAGCATCATGGAGGCGACCAGGTAGTGCTCCAGTATCCAGTCGAGGCCTTTGAACGATATCACTATGCCGAATGCTATCCCCGTCCCAATCGTCACGAGGAACCCGAAGTCCTCCTTTATCTTGCGGGAGATGTCCGCGACGTCCTCTATGAGCCTCTCGTAGATCCCGAAGCAGACGGCGAGGACCGCCCCGCTCACGCCCGGCACCGTGGAGGCGATGCCCACCAGCACGCCTATGAGGAACCTCTTGACCGCAGGCACGGGGGAGTTCATGGTGGGGGATGCCCGCAGGGGTATTAATCGTTGAGGTTCCCGCGGCCTCAGCCCCGCAGGGCCATCTCCCTCTTCAACGCCCTCATCTTCTTCCTCATGGAGTTCCAATTGGAGAGGACCGCTACGCAGATGCAAGCGAAGAACGCGCATAGGACGGCGTTCAGCGGCCAGAGGCCCCAGTTCCCCAGGCACACCTGGGCAAGCATGTTGGCCATGTTCAGCACTGCCACGGAGACGATCACGAGCCAGAGCGTGCTGATGCGGCGGTAGTGCGCCAGCTGCGAGCCGGGGTCGCTGTATATGTCGAAGCCGCCGCCCCCTGCCCTCTTGCGGAAGTAGGCCCACCTGAACCAGGAAGAGACGCACTCCACGCCGTTCTCCTCCATGAACCTCAGGTACCTTTGCCCCTCCGGCCCCGAGGGGCTCTTGTCGAGCAGCTCTATCCTGTAGACGTACCCTCCCGGCTCGCTGTCCTCGAATGTGTACCTCCCGAAGAAGAAGCCGGTCAAGGCGAGCCCCTTTGCGGACATCCCGTTCAGCCAGGCCTCCTCTTTCTCGTGGTTTATGAAGAACCTCCACTTGGCGTATCTCATTTCCTCTCTCCTCCTACGTTTTCCCCGTCGCGGAGCAGCCCCCGGAGCCTGCACAGCTCGTTCTGGAACGCCTCCCGCCCCGCCTCCGTGACGGCGTACTCCTTCTTGCGCGAGCCCAGCCCCGGCGAGAGGGCGGATATCCACCCCTTCTCCACGAGCGCAGTGATCGCCCCGTACAGGGTGCCGGGGCCCAGGGCGACGCGCCCGGCGGTCAGCCTCTCGACGTTCTGCATCACGGCGTACCCGTGCATGGGCTCGTGCAGCGACAACAGGATGTAGAACACCGCCTCGGTCAACGCGCCCCTATCGAAACTCTCCGGCATGCAAGCCCCACCTCTCAGTTACGGTTGCCGTTATATCGGCAAACGTAGTAATGTCTGCGACTGTATATTAAGCTATGCGCCGATTGCAGAGGGAACGATAAGGATGCACTACGCAGACTACAAGACGATCCTGTCCCCGAACAACGGGATGAACATATACCGCGGGTGCACCCACGGCTGCATCTACTGCGACAGCCGCAGCGCCTGCTACCGGATGGACCACGACTTCGAGGACATAGAGGTGAAGCGCGACGCGCCGAGGATCCTCGAGGGCCAGCTCAAGAGGAGGAGGGGCAAGTGCATGGTCGGCACAGGGGCGATGTGCGACCCGTACATCCACCTGGAGGAGGAGCTGCAGATGACCAGGCAGTGCCTCCTGGCGATCGAGAGGCAAGGCTTCGGGGTGTCCGTGCTCACCAAGTCGTCGCGCATACTGCGCGACATGGACGTCCTGAAAGCGATAAACAGGAAGGCCAAGTGCGTGGTGCAGGTCACCCTCACGACGTACGACGAGGGGCTGTGCCGGAAGATAGAGCCCAACGTGTCGACCACGTTCGAACGGTTCCAGGTCCTGAAGGCGATGGAAGAGGCAGGCATCCCCACGGTCGTCTGGCTGTGCCCGACCCTCCCCTTCATCAACGACACCGAGGAGAACCTGCGGGGGCTGCTCGGGTACTGCGCCGAGGCGAAGGTCCGCGGGGTGCTGTGCTTCGGCTTCGGAGTCACGCTGCGGGAGGGGGACAGGGAGTACTTCTACGACGCCCTCGACAGGCTCTTCCCGGGCATGAGGCAGAGGTACATCGAGCGTTTCGGGGACTCGTACATCTGCGACAGCCCGAACAGCGCCCGGCTGACGGAGGTGTTCAGGGGCTTCTGCGAGGGGCACGGCATGCTTCACAGGGCAGAAGAGGTGATCGAGTACACGAGGGCGCTCGAGCCGAAGGGCAGGCAGTCCTCAATCTTCGAGCACCCCGGAGGCACGCCCCCCGCCGGCAACGGCTGACACGTCCCCCGGCGGGCGTCCAATCATCTTTATACCCATAGGGGGTTGTTTTCCCTGCCGCACGGCGAAGGG
>WRNL01000087.1 GCA_009776625.1 Methanomassiliicoccaceae archaeon
TCAGGGAGATATTCGCGCTCTTCGGGCTCGAGGAGCCGAAGAGCGGCCCCATCGTGCTGTCATGACGGCCTGATGTATTCCTGACAATCCGAAGATTTAGGCTATAACTCCAGCTATAACTCCAGCTATAACTCCAGCTATAACTCCAGCTATAACTCCAGCTATAACTCCAGCTATAACTCCAGCTATAACTCCAGCTATAACTCCAGCTAACACATCAGCTAACACACCATCAACCACACACATTACGTAAAAAAGTCAGACGTTTAACGAACGTACACTTGTGTTCCTGCGGCTGTTTGAGAGGATTATATAGATAGACGTAATCTCCCCGCTGATGATATTCGAAAGGCTCGCTGACCTGGTTCTGAGGCGCTCGAAACTGATCGTGGCGGTGTGGATTGTCGCGCTGGTGTGCGCCGTGCCCCTGGCCCTCAAGGCAGGGAGCGTGCTCGACTACGACACCAACAGCATGGCCGGCCCCGACGCCGAATCCATAAGAGGAGCCGAGGTGATGGGGGAGTACTTCTACAGCTCTGACGTCAAGATGGAGGCCGCCGTCCTCCTCGTGGCCGGGTTCGACACGCCCGCGGGGAAGCTGAACGCTCTGGCCCTGTACCAGTCGGTGTCCGACGGCATACCCGGCTACGTCGACGAAAACGGCGACCCTAAGATAGCGCAGCTCCTGATGAGCGGATTGTTCACGGCTGACGGCGACGACAACACGGGGGTCGTGATTTATGCGGTGATCTACAGCCAGCGGATGGTCGACGACGATCTTGTGGCAGGCGACACGCCCGACCTCAGGGAGTTCGTCAGGGGGGTCCTGCCCGACGGCTCCGGGGTGACGGCGTACGTCTCCGGGATGCCCGCTATATCCTACGACACGGAGGACAACGCGTCCAAGGACATATCGAGGATCGACGTGTTCTCCGTGCTGATGATCCTGTTGCTGGTGGGGCTGTTCTTCAGGTCGTTCGTGACGTCGGCGATGCCGCCGATGACCATCGGCGTGGCCTTCGGCGCCGTCCTGGCCCTGATGTTCATCGTGGGGTCGTTCCTAGACATCATCTACATGACCGAGATGCTGCTCCTGGTGTCCATGCTCGGCGCGGGGAGCGACTACTGCATATTCATCCTTGCGAGATACCGGGAGGAGCGCGTCCACGGCGCAGAGCACGAGCTCGCCCTGAAACGGGCGGTGACGTGGGCGGGGGAGTCCATAACGACGTCCGGGCTCGCGGTGATGATCGGGTTCGGCGCCATGTCCATCTGCTCCTTCTCGATGATAAGCTCCATGGGGGTCATGCTCGCGATCGGCATAGTCGTCGCGCTCGTGGCCGCGCTCACCCTGATATCGTCCATACTAGCTATATTCGGGGAGAGGCTGTTCTGGCCGACGAAGGCGGCCTCGCTCATGGAGGGCGGGAAGGCGTACAAAGGTTGGCACGGGAAGATGTCCCGCGCCGGGCAGGGCTATTTCAAGAAGTCCGTCCGTTTCTCGTTGAAACACTCCAAGGCAATCATAGCGGCTGCGTTGCTGGTCACGCTGCCCGCCGCATTCATAATGGCGACCACGGGGACGTCCTACAACATGATCGGAGCCATGTCGACCGGGGAGGGCATCGACGGGCTGAACGAGGTGCAGGAGTACTCCAACGGTGGCATGATGATGCCCAACTACATCATATTCGAGACTGCGGAGCCGCTTGGGAGCATAACCGAGATGGCGTTCGCCGGCACGTCGTTCGGCCTGCTGTACTGGTACCTGGGGACCCCGGGGGTGGCGGACCATCTCGACAGGCTGTCGACGCTGTCGTCCTCCCTCTCGGAGGACGACAACGCTGGGGAGGTGTGGGGCGTATCCCCGTGGGCGCTCCTGGTGGGAGGGGCCGCGGCGGAGGTGCCGAGGGGCGGGATGTCCGACCACGACTACACGATGGCAGTGTACACTCATGCCGCCTCGGGGCTGTCCCCCACCCTGGCGGGGCAGCTGCTGGCTCCTGACCCTTCCACCGGCAAGAACGCTCTGGAGGGGATCGTGGGCGGCTACGAGGCCCTTATGCTGGGAGGCGCCGGGGCGGAGTACGACGACCCTGTCGCCGTCGCCGCGGTGGACTACGTGCTCAACTACGTCCTCGCGGCCTCCGTGGGGGGCGAGAGGGGGGCGGGCGCCTCCTTCGAGGTCACCTATGTGAAGTACACCCTCGTCACCAAGGAGGAGGCCATGGCCGACCGTTCGATGGAGACCATCAAGTTCATGGACAGGACGATGTCGAAGTTCGTCGAGGACAACCCCGGCCTGACGGCAGGGGGGTGGCTCACGGGGAGCGCGGTCGTCATGTACGAGGTGTCCGAGCTGGTGGGGAGCGAGTTCCTGAAGGTGGAGATTGTCGCGGTCGCCCTGATATTCGTCCTGCTGTTCTTCGTCATGAAGTCCTATGTGACCCCGATACGCTCGATCCTCACCATACTCATGAGCGTCGTGTGGACGGTGGCGATGACCCACCTCATCTTCGGGAGCCTCCTCGGCGAGGGGGTGATGTGGATGATACCGATCATCCTGATCGTGGTCTGCCTGGGGCTGGGCATGGACTACGACATCCTGCTGACCACCCGTATCAAGGAGAACCGCCTGTACAGGGGGAAGAGCAACGACGAGGCGATAACCTACGCGGTCACCCACTCGGGCTCCGTCATAACTATATGCGGCCTGATAATGGGGGGCGCGTTCGGCACGCTGATGCTCTCGAGCACCACCATGCTCCAGGAGTTCGGGTTCGCGCTGAGCTTCGCGATACTGGTGGACGCGCTCATAGTGCGCACCTACATCGTGCCGGCGGCTATGCACCTTCTCGGCGACTGGAACTGGAAGGGGCCAGGGTTCCTGCACAGGAGAATCCAGGAGCCGCCGGAGTGACGGCGGCCCGTATGGGGGGCATCAGCGCCGGCCTGCTGAACCGGGCCTTACGGGGAGGCCGCGCACTGCCGCAAATCTGGATTCAGACCCATGACCCAGCAACCACAGTTGGATTAGAAACGCGCCCTCGGCGCCAGGGCATCGGGGCGACGCGGGGGAGGGATCCTCTCCTCTACCCCTCCCACCGCGGCGCTTCCTCCGATGGCGGCATCGTCCCACGATGCCACAGAGAGACCTGTTTCGGCCTGGGGCCGCCCCTGGTCATCCTTAGGGGCATTATGTCACTCCTATATGAAACCTACACTATAACCAGAACTGTGTGACGGCGGGCGTAGCCACATCTGCAAAACGCTTATAACATATCAACCGCTACCCGTTTTTAATCAAAGCCGCGCTTTTAGGGCACGGGGGCAAGTCATGAATTCATCGAACGGGAACATACCAGAGGCGAACGCGGATTTTATCGAAGCGACCAGACTGATGATCGGGAACGAGAACGTCGAGATATGCGGCGGAGGGCGCGGCGGCGCGGGCGTACGTGTGACGCCGGGCAGCGCAGAGGACGTCTCCAAAGTGGTCGCAGTCGCAAGGAAATACGGGGTCAGGGTGACCTCCACCAACAACCCCCGCTGGGCCCTGGACGGGACGGAGGGGGCGGGCGGCGCCATCATCGACCTGTCGAGGCTCGACAAGGTTGTCAGCATAGATCCTGTCGCGATGTCCGTCAGGGTCGGGGCGGGATGCAGATTCGACGCCCTGATCGAGAAGTGTTCTGAGAAGGGCTTCTCGCTCGGGTCGTACCCTTTCGACAGGTCATCCCGCGTCGGGTCGTGGGCGGTGTCGAACGACATCGGCTACGGTTCATACAAATACGGCGGCTCGAGGGACGGCATCATGAACCTCCAGGCGGTTGTCGAGGACGCATCGATAATAGAGACCGGGTACGACAACATCGGCTACTACATGTCCGGGTACAACCTCACGCAACTGTTCTCTGGGTCGCAGGGGACGCTGGGGGTCGTGACCGAAGTGACGCTGAGGCTGGTCCCCGAGGGGGTCAACAGGCTCTCTGCGTACCGTTTCCCCTCCCTTGAGAGCATGCAGGATGCGGTGAAGATGGTCACCCAGCACCCCAGCGTGAGGCCGCGCAACATAGCCTGGTGCGGGAAGGAGAGGATGATCGCGTTCGCATTGGACGGCGTCGAGGGCTCCATCGACCTGGAGGAGAAGGCCCTGGACTCCATCATGGAGGGCGCACAGGCGGCCAAGGTCCCCAAGGAAGACGCCTGCAAGGTCTGCAACGCGGTATGCGGGCCCAAGCCTGCGGGTGAGGGCAGGGCGATAGTCCCGGTCAGGAACCTGACGGCGCTCGTGGCCGCATGCGGCGAGCGGGCGCACGGCACGATCGCCGACTGCAGCACTGCGCTCGTGATATCGCCCGACGGCCTCCTTGCCGAGAATGCGGCGAAGCTCGGCGGCAGGGCGCTCGGGTTCGACTCGTTCAGATGGTCCCCCTCCCTGCTCGGGGAGAAGGGGCAGGCGAGCCTCGACAGGAGGGTCACGCAGAAAACGATAACGGCCCTCGAAGAGGCGGTGGGGAAGGGCAACGTCAACACGAACGGGGTCGACATGCTCCTCTACAGCAAGGACATGGCGCCGTTGCCCAAGGAGGCGGGGGTCGCGTTCAAGAACATCCCGGACGTGGTCGTGAGGCCGTCGTCCGTCCGCCATATATCTGAGGTTGTGAAGATAGCCCACAGGGACGGGATACCGGTGGTCCCCAGGGGCAACTCGTCATGGGGGCTGGGAGGGTGCATGCCGACCAACGCGGGCATCGTCTTGGACATGTCCTCTAAGATGAACAAGGTCATCGAGGTCAACACCGAGGAGCTGTACGTCAAAGCGGGGGCGGGCTGCACGTGGAAGGCGCTCCTCGAGGCGTGCATGAAGAAGGGGTACATCGTGGGCTCCTACCCGTCGAGCTTCCCCTCGGCGACCCTCGGCGCGTGGATCGCCACCAACGGGATGGGGATCGGCTCGTACAAATACGGGGGGGCGAAGGACAACATCCTGAACATGGAGGTCGTGCTCTCCGACGGGACGGTGCTAGAGACAGGGGACAACCACATGGGGTCGTACAACTCCGGCTACAACCTCAACCAGGCGTTCTCCGGCTCGGAGGGCACTCTGTGCGTGTTCGGGACGGTCACGTTCAGGATATACCCGATGGGGGTCATCCGGCCGACCGCGTACTGCTACCAGGGCCTTAAGGACATGCACGAGACCATACAGAGGCTGGTCAGCCACCCGAGCATCAGGCCGTTGCACGTGGCGTTCTCGGACGAGATGCACTTCGCCAACCAGAGGAAGGCGGGCGTGCATGCGCCCGACACAAAGAACCTCCTCCTGCTCACCCTACAGGGCGACAAGGACTTCGTGGAGAGGGACATAGCGGAGCTGGACTCCATCGCGGCGGGGCTCGGCGGGACGAGGATCGCCGACTCCATAGCGGAACACGAATGGGAGGAGAGGTGCTACGAGTTCAGGGCGAGGAAGGTCGGCGTCGGGGAGATACCAGCGGAGATCGTCGTCCCCGTCTCAGTGTGGGGGGACTTCACCGACGAGTGCTACGACGGCTTCAAGAAGATGAAGATGGAGCCGGGAGGCATAATAGGCGTGATAGTCGACCGCAACACGACGATGTTCATGCCGTACTACTTCAAGGACGACGAGTCCCTGCTGGGCATGACCGCCTTCGCGTTCAACTTCTACCTCGGCGACAGGGCTGCCGGGTACGGCGGGAGGAGCACTGGGTTCGGGGTGTTCTTCGCATGGAACCTGGACAACATACACGACGCCGCCACGGTCAGGTACATGAGGGAGATGAAGACCCTCTTCGACCCCCGCGACGTGATAAACCCGGGGCATCTCGTGTGCGGCACGACGAGGTTCGGCATAAAGATGGGCAAGCAGCTCATGGGCATCGGCAGCACGATGATGCAGACGGTCAAGAAGCTCATGCCCGCGAACACGACGTTCGCGGACAACAAGAAGAGGTTCAGGTACAACGACCTCGAGCGCCGCAAAGAGGCGGACAGGATACACAGGCTAGGCGACGGCACCGAGTGAGCTCACCCGAGCATCCCGAGGATCGACGCGGCGCCGTCTATGACCCTTATGCTGGGGTCTGTCTTGTGCCAGCTCTCCCTGGTGTTGCCGCCGGTGAGCACGCCGTAGAACCCTGCGCCCGAGTCCCTTGCCGTGAACCAGTCCATCCTGCTGTCGCCGAGGAAAAGTATCTCCTCTGGCCTGACGCCGAGAGCATTCGCCAGGTTGGCCATCGCCTTGGGCGAGGGCTTCGCCTCGTCGTCCGGGAAGTCGTCCCTCCCGATGATCGCGTCGAATAGGTCGATCACGCCGTTCTTCTTCAGTATGAACTCCGCATAGGAATGGCCCCCCCGCGTAAGTATGCCGGTTTTGTAGCCTCTCTCCCGCAGGGCGGCGACCGCCTCCGGCGCCCCCTCGAACGGCTTGGACACGTCAGCATGCTCCATCTCTACCGCAGTCGAGCGGCCTGCGACCCCTTTGCGCAGGGCGGCGGCCTCCGCCCCCCTCCCGTTCCGCCTCAGCCAGTCGATGCCGCTCTCCAGC
>WRNL01000088.1 GCA_009776625.1 Methanomassiliicoccaceae archaeon
GGTTCCTCATAAGCCGGTCTCGGCGGGGGTTCGGGCGGGGCGGGCGCCTGCTCCTTCTCGGGGGGCGGCGCGGACCTCGGCTGCTGCACCGGGGCGGGCCTCGGCTCCGGCCTCGGGGGCACCGGGGGCGGTGCTGGGGCAGGAGCCTGTTTCGGCGGTTCCGGTGCCGCTGGAGCAGGCTTAGGCTCTGGTTTAGGCTCTGGTTTAGGCTCAGGCGGCTGCGCCGCTGGAGCGGGCTTAGGCTCTGGCGCAGGCGCCGGCTTCGGCTCTGGTTTAGGCTCAGGCGGCTGCGCCGCAGGCGCCGGCTTCGGCTCGGGCTTAGGCTCCGCGCTCACCTTGAAGTCGGACGCGCTCATCTTCTTGAATGCCCTGGGCTCCCTCTTGGAGCCGACCGGCTCCTCTTCGGGAGGCGTGTCCGCGCCCGGCTCCCCGCCGGGCGCTTCCGCCACGTTCTGTTCTGAAACCTGCCCATCCATCCCTTGGCCCTCGGCCTTCTCCTCAGCCTCGGGCCCATCCTTCTGTTGGTAGGGGGGGTTCGAGAACGCGCCCTCGTTACCAAACTGGTCATTAGTTTCATCTGGCATGGTATCAGATGTGAAGCGACTGGAGATAATATAATACCTCCCATCGCAGGCTCATTTTCGAGCGACGACCCGGAAACCGTCGCACACACGTTCCCTTGGATGACGCGACCCCTTTGCAGGTGTGCCTGAAACGGCCATCGCGCTGTCCGACGGCCCGGTCAGGGGCGCCCGTCGAACATGTCTGTGTACACCGACGACATCACGCCGCCTATGAGGCCGCACAGCATGTCGTCCATGAAGGGGCCCAGCCTGGCGATGACCCCCGGCTTGTGCCTGTCGAAGCGGTGGAACTCGAACACGCCCCTCGTTCCAGCTATGTACTGGGCTATCTGCATGCCGATGATCTCGTCGGCGACGAGGTGTATGGGATCCTCAGCGAACATCCCCCTCGGCATGGCGCAGATGCAGTCCCTGCTACCGATCTCCTCCAGGGCGACCGCCCCCTGGACCAGGGAGGACACGTTGATGTCCCCCGAGAGTATGTCCAGCTTGGACTCGAACCTCCCCCTCAGGTCGCTGGTGCTCCACCCGGGGTTCGGGATGTACAGCTCCAGCGCGGCCTCCCACATGAGGTCCCTCGTTATCCCCCTCCCTTTGAGGACGTCCAGGAACGTGCCCATATAGGGGAAGTCCCCCCTCTTGACGAGGTTGCTTATGACGGCGGCCTTCACGGATCTCGCCATCGATATGCCCAGGGGCACCCCCGTGCCGGCGTAGTCGTCCCTGGCATCCCCTACGGGCGACACCACCGCGATGGCGTCCGAGGTGGTCCCGGTCTCCCTGTACCCGAGTATGCCCAATGCGGCGGACTTCGCCTCGACCATCGGCATCATCAGGTTGACCTTCGCGGCGTCCGTCAGCGGCACAGGGGACACGCCTATGATGTTTATCGTCCCGCCGACCAGCATCCTGTACCTCTCCTGGGATATCCTGAACCTCTCCTCCCAGTTCTCCAGGAGCTCGCCGGCGACGACGTGGTTGCTCAGCCCGGCCGTCACGGCTGCGAAGGTGGCGTAGCCCTCGTGCTCCGTCTCGACGGTGGAGAACACGTACTTCACCTCGGCGGCCGTCATGAACCCCACGGCGTGGCCGGGTATCCCGTGCCTCTCCATCGTCCTCCTCAGGTCCGGGAGGGGGTCGTCGGTGGCATAGCTGTGCGGGACCTGCATTATGAAAAGGACGTCCGTCATGGTGTGCCCGCCGTTCATCACCGCGCTGCTCAGGACCTCCATGCTCTCCGTGAGGCGCACGACGGCTGTGGCCATCTCCCCGTCCTCTAGCACCTTGACCTCCTTTACGTACCTCATGGCATCATCCCCAGCAGGCCGAGCAGCCAGTCCTCGGCGGCAACCTGGATGTACACGCCCAGGAGCGCGAACGCGACGACCGTCACTGTCAGCATGAACAGCATGGAAATACGTTCGACCAGTTTATAACACCTTGTCACGTCCCCGATAGACGGCAGGGCCCCTTCGCCCATCACGTAGACGCCCTCCTTCTCCATCGATATGCCCATGGCGCATGCGACGGCCGTCATCGGCCACCCGCTGTTCGGGCTGGGGGTCATCGAGTGGCCCTCCCTCGCCGCCTTGACGACCCCTTTGCTCTCGTACCCCCGTGCCAGCGCCGCCAGGGCCACGAACGCGGGGGATAACCTCGAGGTCAGGAACCCGAGGGCGTCGTCGAACTTCGCCACGAAGAACCCGAGGTTCCCGTACCTGTCGTTCAGGTAGCCCCACATGGCGTCCATCAGGTTCGCGCACCTGAACATGACCGCCCCGGTGACCCCCAGGAAGCCGAAGTAGAACGCGGGGGACATGGCGCTGTCCACCAGGTTCTCGGATATCGTCTCGCAGCATGCGGACGTTATGTGCCCCTCGTCGAGGAGGGACGCGTCCCTGCTGACGATCATCTGCACCTTGTCCCTCGCGGCGGGGNCATCCCCCCTGGTCAGGTCGCCCTGTATGGGCTTGCAATGATGCCTGAACGAGAAGACGGCGAACGTCACCTTGAACATGAACGCAACTACGATGACCCAGACAGCCTCCCCTAGGGTGACCGACACGCCGGCGGCCTCCCACTGGTACCCGTCGAGGCCTGTGCGGACGAGGCCGCACGCCAGCATCATCGCCAGCCATGTGGCCAGGAACACGATCATGTACGATAGGAGCCCTTTTGCCACCGTCCATCTCGACGCCCTGTCCTTGACCCTCCTGTCCAGGAAGCCGACGAGGTTCCCTATCCACCTGAGCGGGTGGAGCCTGTTCGGGAGCTCCCCCAGCCTGTCGATGAGCAGCGCGGCGGCAACTATCAGTATCGCGGACATCCACAGTTCCACAGGCTCACCCCTGACGCCCCATGGCCGCCTCGGCGGCCCTGACGAACATGTCGTTGCGCTCCCTGTCCTTCACGCTGAACCTCACATAGCTGTCGAACCTCTCGCCGAAGGACGCGCAATCCCTCACCATCACCCCTTCCCTCAGCATGAGCCTCTGGAACTCCGAGCCCCTCATGCCCAGCTCATGCAGTGGGCAGAAGTAGAAGAAGGAGTCCGATACGTTCCCGACGGGGAACCCTATGCCTTTCAAGGCGGAGTTCATCGCCTTCGACTCCTTCGCCATCATCGCCGCCGCCTCCCTCACGTGGCCCATGTGGCCCGACACAAGGGCCGCCGCGACGCTCTGCTCTATCTGGCCAACGTTCCAGGTCATCCTTATCTTGTCCATCTCCCCGATCAGCTGGGGGGACGCGACGCCGTACCCGACCCTTATCCCAGGTATGGCGAAGGACTTGGTCAGGGAGCCTGCGACGACGAGGTTGTCGTATCTGTCGACGTACCCCATGCACGACACGTCGTCGTGGCCGGGCACGAGCTCCAGCAGGGTCTCGTCCAGGAACACGAGCGTGCCGTTGTCCGCGCATTCCCCCACTATGTCCAGTATCTTCCGCCTGGGCTCGACCCTCCCCGTAGGGTTGTTCGGGTTGCATATGTACAGCGCCTCGGCCCCGCCCGCCAGGGCGATCTGCACGCGCCCCCTGTCGATCCGGAAGTCGTCCTCCTCGGAGAGCTCTATGTACGTAGTGCCCACGCCCGCCACCCGGCACTGCTGGGAGTACTCGGCGAAGGACGGCCTGAACACGGCCGCCGCGCCCCCCCTCTCCAAGAACGCGTTCGGGAAGTTCCTTATTATCTCCGACGACCCTGCGCCTATGGTTATGTTCTCCTCCCTGATCGAGAGCGCCCTCGCCAGGACGCCCTTCAGCTCGGCGCAGCCGTCGTCCGGGTAGTGCCCGACGTCGCCCAGGGCTGCCGCGATTATCTCGGGGAGGCGTTCGGGGGGGCCGAACGGGTTCAGGTTGTGGCTGTAGTCCTCTATGCCCCCCGTCCTCCATGCCTGCCCCCCGTGGACGGTCTTCGGGATCCCTGCCAGGGCCTCTCTTGCGTACCTCATCAGATATCACCGCCGTATCGTGGTTGGATTATTAATCCTATGTCACGCTGTCAGGGCAGGAGTCATGCGGGCGAGGCCTCGCGGCATCGCTCGGACGGCCCCCGAGGGCCGTCTCCGCACAGATGACTAAAGATTAGAGGAAGTCTATGCCCCCTTGCAGGGGCGGTTTGTTGTTCACAGGGGCAGTATCTGTTTCTTGTACTGTTCCGCATACATCTCGGCGGATGCGATGTAGACCGCCCCCGCCCCGGCGAGGATGCCGAACGCGCCGCCCGCCTTCGTGAGAGCCTCCATCTCCAGGAACGCCCCGCTAGTCAGCAGGATCAGGGTCAGGTCGATGAGCACGAACGTGACGATGAACGACTTGGGGCTCTTGAACGTGCCGAACGTCATGAACACCACCAGTATGGTGAATATCAGGAAGAACGTCGACAACGAGGTGTGCTCGGGGGAGCCCAGCACGCCAGCGGGCGCGCCCAATGCGCCCGCCTGCAGGACGCCGAAGGCTATCCAGAAGAGACCCAGCAATGTGAACACGGTCCCTGTGAACATGGTGTTCCTCTTGAACTCCATCAGCCCTGCGATGAGCTGCGCTATGCCGCCCATGAACACGGCGGCCGCCATTATGGTCGCATCCATGCCGAAGAACCCGAGGTTGTGCACCGAGAGCAGGATCACTGCCAAAGCGAACCCGTACAGGCCTAGCACCACCGGGTTGGCTAATCCATTCGAATCAGAAGACATTAAGATTTCTCCGAGGAGCGTATCCCGCTCCTTGTATTTAATCAGCCCAGCGCAGAGGGGACCCGCCTGTCTGGATATCATGGGGACGCTATATATTGAGCCGTTTTTTGAAACGGGCGGCCCGTCATTCTCCTTCGGGCCCCCGCCTGTATCCAAGGGCGGCCTCCAGCAGCCCCGCCAGCGACTCGAACTCGTATTCCTCGCCGTAGCTCTCGCCGCTCGCGTCACCAAGGCGGAACCTGCCGTCCGCCCACATCAGGGAGTCCATGTCGCGCTGGCCGATCCAGAGGGGCACCCCCTCGCCCTCCCACTCGAAGAGGATGTCGTCGCCGCAGGCGTGTATGTCGAGGCTGTCCAGGCAGGGGACGCCGTCCGTGACCCGGTACAGGTCGGCCAGCTGCTCCGCCGCCTCCGGCGGCACGCCCATCTTGGCCAGGCGGCGCATGAGCGCCTCGACCGCGGCCCCATCCGCGGGGCGCATCTCCTTGCCGCTCTCTTCGAATAAGGGGGCGAGCAGCTCCCTGATGCGGTCGCCTGCGCCCATGGGTCACACCTGCCCCAGCACCTCTCCGATCTTGCCGCGGATGACGAGGGCGGCATCGCGCTCGCACGGCAGCTCGGATTTGTTTATCAGGACCAGCTTCCCGCCGCGGTAGTGCCGCAGCAAACCGGCCGCAGGGTAGACGTTCAGCGAAGTCCCCCCGACGATCATGACGTCGGCCTCCCGTATCGAGCGGACGGCCTCCTCCAGCACGCCCTGGTCGAGGGGCTCCTCGTACAGCACTACGTCGGGCTTCACCTTCCCGCCGCAGGCGCAGCGGGGGACGCCCTCGCCCCCCAGCACGTGCTCCAGGGGGTACGCCGCGTTGCAGTCCATGCAGAAGTTGCGGTGGACCGAGCCGTGCAGCTCGAGGACGCGCCTGCTCCCAGCCGCCTGGTGCAGGCCGTCGATGTTCTGGGTGACGACGGCTCTCAGCCTCCCCTCGGCCTCCAGCTCGGCCAGTTTTATGTGCGCCGCATTAGGCTTGGCGTCCGGGTACACCATCTTGTCCCGGTAGAACCTGTAGAACTCGGCCGTGTTCTCCAAGAAGAAGCTGTGCGACAGCATGGCCTCCGGAGGATGGGGGTACCTCTGGCTGTACAGCCCGTCGGCGCTACGGAAGTCCGGGACGCCGCTCTCGGTGGACACGCCCGCGCCGCCGAAGAACACTATGTTGTCCGAGTTACGGACTATGGATCTCAACTCCTGGATCTGGCTGTCCATTCCTTATCCCCTGTATCGTCTCCAGTCATCCGTCCAGCGGCTTGCGCTGGCCTGCACGGGCGTGCTAACTGCATACATGTAGTGCGATGGTTATTATTCCAGCCCGTTTTCGACCCATACAGCCGGTAGTTGGGAAGTTCGGGGTCACCGTAACTTCTAACCCCGGTGACCCCGGAACCGACCCGGTAGGAGGTGCGTAAATGCAACGTCTATCCGGCACGTTCCGGATCAGGATAGTTGTCGTCCTTGGGAACATCGCGATCGTTCTCGATCTTGAGATTCCCTGAAGGGCAACCGATTGGCCCACGTTAAGGGCCCGGCCCCCTCCAGGGGCCGTCACCCGCACCTTCCCGTTATGCGGTAGGAGGAGCGATTATATAGTTTATCCTATGGAACCTGCGGCGCTGTGGGG
>WRNL01000089.1 GCA_009776625.1 Methanomassiliicoccaceae archaeon
TCGCCGCCGGGAGGGGACACCGCCCCTATGACCGAGATCGACCCGGTCTCGCCGCTCAGCGCCGTCGCGCGGCAGGCGCGCTCGTAGAACTCCGAGAGGCGGCCCGCCAGGTACGCAGGGTACCCCTCCTCGCCGGGCATCTCCTCCAGCCTCGACGATATCTCGCGCATTGCCTCCGCCCACCTGGAGGTGGAGTCCGCCATCAGCGAGACGTCGTACCCCATGTCGCGGAAGTACTCGGCTATGGTTATGCCCGTGTACACGGACGCCTCCCTCGCCGCCACCGGCATGTTGGAGGTGTTCGCGATCAGGACCGTCCTGTTCATCAGGGACTCGCCGGTGGTCGGGTCGACCAGCTCCGGGAACTCCGTCAGGACCTCTGTCATCTCGTTGCCGCGCTCGCCGCACCCTATGTACACCACAATCTCCGCATTGGAGTATTTGGCCAGGGACTGCTGCGTGACAGTCTTCCCGGTGCCGAACGCGCCAGGGATGGCCGCGGCCCCGCCCTTAGCTAGGGGGAACATCGTGTCCAGCACCCTAAGCCCGGTTACCAGCGGTATGTCCGGCTGGAGCTTCTCCTTGACCGGCCTCGACACGCGGACCGGCCATTTCTGCATCAGGCACACGTCCTGCCCGTCGACCGTCGCCACGACGTCCTCGACGGTGTACTTGCCGGCGGACAGGCCGCTTATCTTGCCCTTCTTGAACAAGGGGGGGACCATGATCTTGTGCGTCATCGGCCCTTCCATGACCGTGCCGATCACCTGCCCGGCCTCCACCTCTTCGCCGTTCTTGACGACGGGCTTGAACTCCCACTTCTTCTCTCTCTCCAGTCCAGGCGCGGAAACACCGCGGAAGATGTAATCCCCCATTTTGCCCCTGAGAACAGGGAGCGGCCTCTGGATCCCGTCATAGACGGACGTCAGAAGCCCCGGACCGAGTTCCGCGACAAGAGGGAGCCCGGTATTGGTGACCGGCTCTCCGGGCTTAACGCCCGAAGTATCCTCATAAACCTGGATGATGGAGTAGTCGCCTACGATCTTGATGACCTCTCCCATTAGACCCTCGTTCCCTACCTGCACCACATCGTACATCTTGGGGGTGATCCCGGTCGCAGTCACCACAGGGCCCGCGACCCTGTAGATTACACCTTTCGTACTCATTTACTCATCCTCTGTTTTGTATAAATCAACGCCAATTGCTCTTTTGACCTTCTCGCGAAGGTCGCTTTCGTCTCCGCCCACCGGCACGACCACGGGGCGTATCGAGTCAAGGACCCTCGTCCTGACGTTGTGCGGCAGGAACCTGAGGTCCCCCGCGTCCACCGCCAGGATGCCTATGCCGGCGTCCGACATGGCCGTCCCTATCACGCTCTGGTAGTTGCTCTCGTCCGCCACGAACACGCGCCTCAGCCCAGCAAGCCTGAACCCAAGCACGAACTCCTCGCTGCCCACTACTGCTATCTCCATCAGATCACCAACAGCCCTTTGATTGTCTCCCTGCTCAGCCCGCTCTCCGTGCCCCGGGCTATTATCCTGATGTTCCTGACCTCGTTCTCCTTGTTGATCATGTAATCGATCACGGGGGTCACCGACAAGGGGTACAGGTGAGAGAACTTCTTCGCCTTCTGCCTCTCGTACATCTTGAGGCTGTGCACCGCCCCCCTGACGTCGTTGGCCTCCAGCGGGGCCCTAACCTCCTCGCCGAACTCGAGCTGGGATAGCTCGGACATCATCGAGTCGATGGTCTCGGCGTTGGCCAGGAGCGCCAGCAGCCTCTCGTCTATCCTCCTGCCCCTGGGGATGGTGTACTTCATGACCTGCTCGCCGTGGATCCCCTCGGCCTTGAGCTTCAGGATGGTCTCGAAGTTCTTTATGTCCACCTGCTCCCTTATGTAGGTCAGGAATATGTACGACGGCCTCGACAGCGGGTCGATGCTCTTTATCAGCCTCTCGTAGTGCACCTTGTCCAAGAAGTCCTCGATCTCCCCCAGGTTGCCGCCCGCCTTGTAGGCGGACATGACCTCGGGCGGGACGACGACGTGCGCCATCTTCCCGAAGTTGGCGACGATGTCGTCGACGTTGTCGATCGAGATCAGCTTCTCCAGCGACTCTGCGCCGACGCGGCCAGCGGGGACGAGGTCCTCGCGTATGCCATCGGCGTCCAGGCCGTAGGACTTCCCGCGGAGTATGACCTTGAGGTTCCACACGTCCCATTTGTCGAGGTATGCGGACACCATGCTGTACAGCTCGCCCGTGGACGTGGACAGGATGCTCCTGAACACTTTAGCCATGTTCAGGTGCGTCGCATGCTCCAGGAGGTCCAGCCCCGACAGCCTTCCGGCCAGGTCCGTCATCTCCTTGCTGTACCCGGTCTCGCTGATGTAGCGGGATATCTCCGGCACGGTCATCATCAGCATCTTGTCGTAGTCCTCCTCCTTCATCAGGAGGGACTTCTTGGCTTTCACTCTGGCCGAGGTGTACGCGTAGTTGCCTTTGCTCCTGTTGCGCCCGAACATTCGTCTCACCCGAACAGGATGTCGGACAAAGCCTTTATCTCACTGTCCCAGATCGTCTGTAGGATCGTCTCGTACTGCATGTCCACCTCTACGGTGTCGTCCTCGCTCTGGAGGATCATGCCCGCGCGTATCCTCGGGTCGGTGGTGACCGACTTGACGCCGAGGTCCTTTGCCGTGAAGTCGTCCTTGGGGGACATCACCGCCCTGGGCTTGTCGATGACGGTCTTCGCCGAGTCCACCATCTTCCTGTACTGCTCCAGCTTGACGTCCCTCGGGGCGGACTCCAGTTCGGCGAGCATCGCTTCGAACGCCTTCGCAAGGATCTCCTTCTTCTTGGAAAGGACTATCTTCTTGCTCTCCAGCTCCGCGCTCGAGAGCTCCTGGCGCTTCAGGCGCTCGATCTCCTCCTTGAGCCTCTTCTCCTCTTTCTCTCTCATGCCGGATATCGCGGCCTCCGCCTCGGCCAGGATGGCCTTCACCTCCGCCCGGGCCTGCGAGTCTATCTCGCCCGCCCGCTGGTCGGCCGATGCCGTGATCTCCTTCATGACGTTGTCTAATGCCATGTCCAGGCCTCAGATCCTTACATGACGAAGAGCGCGATGATGGCTATGACAAGACCGAAGATGACTATGGTCTCGGGTATGATCACGAAGATCATCGCCCTGCCGAACATGCCCTTGTCCTCGGTTATGGCCCCTATTGCCGCCGCAGCCGCGTCTTTCTCTCCCATTCCTGATCCGATACCGGTGAGTCCGACAGCGAGACCTGCCCCAATAGCGGTGAGCCCGCTTCCTACATCTCCTTCCAATACCATTTTTATACCTCTTTGCTTGTTTCCGCTTTTGTTAAGAAAGTTCTAAAGCGTTTGATCCTCAACGGCTCGTACTCCTTGCCGCCGCCCTCGTAGAACTTCGTCATGAGCTCCACGAACTGCAGCCTCAAGGCGTGCAGCCCCGCCGACAGTATCCCCAGCGTCCACACCACGAAGTGCAGGAAGCCCAGGAACACCAGGCAGGGTATGACAATGTACATGCTCGGCCAAACCACGCCGGTCGCTGCGTCCATGCCCAAAAACATGGTCAGCACGATATAGTTGAAGGCCATGGCCATGCCGGCCTTGGACATCCCGATCGCCGCCAGACGGGCGTAGGACAGTATCATCCCCAGGACGCCGGGCAGTTCCAGCCCGGCCTTGGCGCCCTCCGACTTGATGTTCACCGCCAGCCCGGAGACCATCAGCACGCCGCCCAGGATGGCCAGGCACAGGTTCAGCCCCTCCATCGGGACGTCGCTGAACAGGGACTGGGTCACCGCATATGCGAGCACCACCACGCCGACGAACTGGATTATCCACCCTCCCTTCTCAAGGAAGGCGTGCTTGCCGTTGTGCTGCCTCCTTACGTTAAGGTAGCCGCAGATGTACCCGATCATGATGTGGACTATCCCCACGTAGATGGTCAGCTTCAGCAACATGCCCACCTGGTCTCCCAGCTTGGACACGCCGTGGCCGTTCACCATTATCCCGCTGAACCAGTCGGGCATGGTCACGCCGAGCAGGCCCTCCCACGTCATCCCGACGGGCGGGTCCCACACCACGCCGTGCTCGCCTATGAAGTGCATCCCGAGCGCCTCCCCGAAGAAGAAGAACCCGAACAGGAAGGACCATATCCCGCCGAAGAACAGCACCATGGCGATCGCGCGCCAGTCCTTGTGGCGCGTGACCTTGAGGCCGTACGCGCCGATTATTATGAAGGGTATCGCGTAGCCGCAGTCCCCGATCATGAATCCGAAGAACAGCGGCAAGAAGAACATTATCAGGATCGACGGGTCGATCTCCTGGTACTTCGGCGTCGAGACCAGGCTCGTCGCGTACTCGAACTCCTTCGCTATCTTCCCGTTGTTGCCCTTGGTGGGCGCGACCTTGAACCTCTCCTCGGCCTCGTCCTCCTCGTGGAGGTTCCTGCCGCGGGTCTCTGCGAACTCGATGTAGACGCTGTTCCCCAGCATCGATTCCAGTTCGGCGGACACCTCCTGCAGCCTCTTCGTGGGCACCCATGCGTCCATTATGTACGTGTACTCGCCGGCGGCGACCCTGAGGGGGACCTCCCCCTTCTCGATCTCGATGGCGAGCTCCTCGTCCGACGCCCTCAGGAAGGCCTTGTGCTTCATGTGGAGCGCCTCGACTTCCTTCTGTGCGGAGTCCAGCTTGTCCACGAGGACCGCCAGAGACGCCTTGGCCACGACGAGCGCATCCGGCGCGGCCCCCTTGCCATCCGGCGCGGGGATCTCCGCGAACCCGTGGTCGGAGAGTATGGACGAGGCCTTTCCCTCGTCCTCCGCCCTCACGAACACCGCCGCGACCCCTCCCTCCTTCTTCTTGAAGGAGACGAAGGTCTCGGCGTCCTGCAGCGCTTTGAGCGCCTCCGTGGGGTCCTCCTTCACGGTCCCCACGATCACCGCCAGGCTCCTGTACCCGGAGTAGAGGTCGACGTCTATGGGGAACGCGGCGAGAAGTTCTAAACTCTTTATCTTGGTGTTTAACTCAGCGATCCTCTGATTGAGATCATTCCTGACATCGAGGGCCTTCAGGACCTCGGCCTCGACGTCCTCGACGCCGCCGGACGAAATCTGGCCCCTTATGTCCACGACGGGGACGCGGGCGGTCTCGGTGTTGTCTCCAATGCCGAGCTCCTTCTCCATCGACCTCACCCTGAGGAGCCTCTCGGACGCCTTGGCGTTCGTGGGCAACGGGGTCCCGATGGGCATGTCGTCCACGCCGCTGGTATGATCTATAACGTGTAGCGCCCTGACGCTGTAGAAAGCCTCTATGGCCTCCTCCATGCGGGACTTGACGCCCACCACCACGATCCGGCTCATCGACTCAGGAAGCGACATTTATGGTCCTCTCGAATTTTTCGACCAGAAACTTGTTCACTTCCTTGATCTTCTTGGCAGACGACTTCTCGATGGACTTGGCCTCCTTCTCGCCTGCGGCGAGGAGCTCCTCCCTCTTCCCATCGAGCGCCCTCTGCTCGTCCGCGACTGCGGACTCGTGGCTGCTGCGCAAATCTGCCTCAGCGTCTTGGATCTTCTTCACAGAATCCCTGCGGGCCTCCGCGACGGCTGTCTTTTTGTCTGCCTCGGCCTTCTCGACCTTGGCATCCGCCTCCGCTTCCGCCTTCTTTATTTCCGAAAGTATGTCAGTTCGGCTCAACTTACACTCCCCGACTCATTTGTCGAGCATTGGTAACGAGTGGTTGTACTTAAGCGTAATTGTCCGATGGGGGCGGCCTCACACCCCCTGGGGGCCCCCATCCGGCTCGGGGAGGCAGCGGACCTTTATCTTCGTCTCCGCAAGGAGGTCCCTCGATAGGTCGTCCACATACCCAGTGCGGTAGACGACCTCGATTATCCCTGAGTTGATCAGTATCTTCGTGCACATCGAGCAGGGGAACGTCGTCGTGTAGATCGTGGCGTCCTTCACGCTCACGCCGAAGTACGCCGCCTGCGCCACGGCGTTCTGCTCCGCATGCACGCCCCTGCAGAGCTCGTGCCTCATGCCAGAGGGTATGTTCAGCTGCTCCCTTATGCAGCCCAGCTCCTCGCAGTGGCGGGTCCCCTTCGGCGACCCGTTGTAGCCGGTGGAGAGGACGTGCTTGTCCTTCACTATGACCGCGCCGACCCTCCTCCTCACGCAGGTGGACCTCCTCGCCGCCAGCTCGGCCATGCTCATGAAGTACTCGTCGTTCGATGGCCTGTCCATGGGCGGGGGTACGCCTCTATCTTTTATAACCCTAACCTGGATACGGGCGCGCACGACCCCGCAATCCGCTTTCCTGCCGTTCGAGGAGGGGGGGCGGGCCTACCCTATGCGCAGATGCCGGCAAATGCTCCCGCCTCCCCCTTGCCGGGGGGGGGGGTGCGGGGG
>WRNL01000090.1 GCA_009776625.1 Methanomassiliicoccaceae archaeon
GTCCATGCATCGGCGGTGTGTGGAAACTCAATAGCTTGTGACCGGTTACCCGCTCGCGGACGCAAACGGTGACCGGTCACGAGCTGATGACGTTTCACAAGTTCATCAAAAGATGAGTTCAAATATAAACTTACCATATTCTATTGTGTCCAAAAGTAAGTCCTGAAACGGGGTCGCTGCGATTACGTGGCGACTTTCCCGCTTAGCGGGTCAAAAACCCTTTCGGGCAGTGGGCTTTATTTTCTTATGGTTTCTTTGATGTTGCGTTCTATTATCCTTAATCGATGGAGACATGGTTTTTCACCGTTGTTCTAATTATACTCTATATGCGTGTTAACCATCACGAGTTCGCGAATTATTACACACCGATGTGTGTTCTCAACGATTAAATACAGTGAACATAATAGCCCCGCACACGGGCCTGTGGTCTAGGGGTTATGACGTCGCCTTCACACGGCGAAGGTCGCCGGTTCAAATCCGGCCGGGCCCACCACTCCATTCTATCCTGGCATGTCCCCCGTGGGGCGCGGTCGGCACGCATGTTCACGATGTCCATGCGCCAGGATCCTTGGAACCCTGCCTGGGTCGTATGTCACGGTCTCCGCGCCGCCTCGACGGCATGGCTCGCATGGGGGCGTGCCTTGAACAAACATTTATAAGTGAAACCATGATAGGGCGGCAAAGGTGTTCAAATGGTAGAATTCAAAGCCATCGTAAACGATGTGAAGACCGGCAAATCCTATAACAGGACGGTCTCAGGCCACCACGCGAACTCTCTGATCGGTAAAAACATTGGAGAGATCGTGGATGGGATTTTCGTCGGTCTCCCCGGATACAAGCTGAAGGTGACGGGCGGTAGCGACAAGAACGGCACCCCCATGAGGGCGGACCTCCCCGGGCCGAAGAGGAGGAAGCTCCTCCTCTCCGACGGGCTCGGGTTCCGCGAGAGGTACCCAGGCGAGAGGAAGAGGGTGATGGTGCGCGGCTCCGCGATATCCGCCGAGATAGTCCAGATAAACCTCGCGATCGCTGAATACGGGCCCAGGTCCATTGAGGAGTCCTTCGCGCCGGCACCGGCCGCCGAAGGGGCCCCGGCGGAGAAGAAATAATGAAAGTCCCCAAGCAGCCCCAGGTCAACATAGGGATGATCGGCCATGTCGACCACGGGAAGACCACGCTCACGAAGGCGCTGTCCGGCGAGTGGACGGACCGCCACTCGGAGGAGCTGAAGAGGGGCATATCGATAAGGCTGGGGTACGCGGACGTCGCATTCTACAAGTGCCCCTCCTGCGAGGGGGCCGCCGCCTACGGCACGTCCCCCAAATGCAGGTGCGGGGAGAAGGCGGAGTTCCTCAGGGCGGTGTCCTTCGTCGACGCGCCGGGGCACGAGACCCTGATGGCGACCATGCTGTCGGGCGCCGCCCTCATGGACGGGGCGCTGCTGCTGGTGGCGGCGAACGAGAAGTGCCCCCAGCCGCAGACGAAGGAGCACCTGATGGCGCTGTCGATAATCGGGATCGACAAGATAATCATAGTCCAGAACAAGATAGACATCGTCACCAGGGAGCAGGCCGTCGCCAACTACAAGCAGATAAAGGAGTTCACGAAAGGGACGCTGGCGGAGGGCGCGCCGATAATACCCGTCTCGGCCAACAGGGGCGTCAACATAGACATGCTCATCGAGAGCATAGAGGAGCACATAGTGTCCAAGGTGGAGAGGGACGCGTCCGCCCCGCCGCTGATGCATGTGGCGAGGTCGTTCGACATAAACGTCCCCGGCACCCTCCCTAAGGATTTAAAGGGAGGGGTGGTGGGCGGCACGCTCATCCAGGGCAAGCTGAGGATCGACGACGAGATAGAGATAGTCCCCGGCAGGAGGGTGGAGGTCGCCGGCAAGCCCACCTACGAGAAGATATCCGCGAAGGTCACGTCCCTCCAGGCAGGGGGGAAGAGCGTGAAGGAGGTCCTGCCGGGGGGGCTCATAGCCATCGGCACCGCCCTCGACCCGTCCATAACGAAGTCGGACGGGCTCACCGGGAGGGTGGTGGGGATCCAGGGGGAGCTGCCCCAGGTGGCCCACGACTTCAAGATGAGGACGACCCTCCTGGAGCGCGTGGTGGGGTCGTCGGCGGACCTCGTCGTCGACGAGATCAAGAGCAACGAGCCGCTCATGCTGAGCGTGGGGACGGCGACCACCGTAGGGGTGGTGAAGAGCGCGAGGGCCGGCTCCGCCGAGGTGGTCCTGAAGATACCCGTCTGCATCCTCCCCGGGCAGAGGGTGGCGATCTCCAGGAGGATCTCCAACAAGTGGAGGCTCATAGGCTACGGGATCGTAGAGCAGTGAGCCGATGCAGACAGTCGTCATGGACACCAACGCCCTCCTGATGCCCTTCGAGAGGAGGATCAACCTGGATCTTGCGCTGGCGGGCCTCCTCGGCGAGGTCAGGTGCGTGGTGCCCGGGCCCATGGTGGGCGAGCTGAAGCGCCTCGACCACAGGTTCTCGAAGGCGGCGCTGGAGCTCGCCAGGAGGTACGAGGTGGTGCAGACCCCCCTCTCGGGCGATGACGCCGTCATCGCCGTGGCGCAGTCCACGGGGGGCTACATCCTCACCAACGACAAGGCCCTCAGGGCCAGGGCGAGGGAGCTGAGGATACCCCTGGTATACCTCAGGTCGGGGACGCACCTCGTCGTCGAGTCGATCAGATGAGGGGGCGCGGCGGGTCCTCTGGCTCTTTCCCGTCCCAGGGTTCCTTCCCGACCTCATCGAGCCTCATCATCACCAGCTCCTTCCCCTTCCCGGTCACGCCGTAGACGGGGACCTTGTTGCCGGCGACGACCACGTCCCGCCTCTTGGACTCCTCCCTGACGGCGGCGGAGGCGCATGCTGTGACGACGTCGCACGTGTCGAACAGCACGCGGGCGTCCTCCGGGGTCGAGGGCGAGGTGTGCACCGCCATGATGACGGCGGAGCCGCCGAGCTCCTCCCGGATGGCGCGTGCCGCCCCTGCCGACGCGACGGTGACGGCGACCACGCCGTGCCCCATCGCCTTGGCCTTCCTAGCCCCTGCCGGCATGTCGATCGCGGCGGTGGCAGGGTCGAGGACGTTCCCCCGCCCCACTGCCTCGACGACCGCCTCTATGGGGGTCGTCTCGCACAGGCCGGATATCCTCCCGCCGAGGCCCTGCACGATCTCGGGGTCGGTGACGACCACGGTGCCGACGCCGTCGGCGGCGATGACGGCGGCCCCTATCATGCCCCGCCTCAGGGCGGAGCTGAGGATCTCGGATATCCCGAAGGAGAGGAAGTCCTTCATGCGCACGTCCCTCTGGGGGGTGCACATGCCGAAGGACCTGATCCTGAACTCGATGTTCTCCCTCACCACGTCCTCGGTTATCTCGTCGATGCCGCGGTACTTCTTGAACAGGGGGCAGAAGCCGACCCTGGGCCCGCTTATCACCGTCACCTTCCCGTCCTCGACGGCCACCTTGGACATGCCGAGGCACTCCATCACGTGGCGGTCGCTCATCTGACCACTTCGGCCTTCGTTATGCCTATCTGGGCCACCGGGCGGTCGCCGCGGCCGACGGGGGCGCACCCGATCCGGTCCACGACTTCCATCCCCCTCACGACCCGGCCGAACACCGGGTGGGCGCTGGGCGTGCTCCTGTCCTCCTTGTCCAGGTAGCGGTTGTCGACGAGGTTGATGAAGAACTGGCTCCCCCCGCTGTCGGGCCTGCCGGTGTTCGCCATGGACACCGTGCCCCTGACGTTCGAGTGGCCGCTCCCGAACTCGTCCTTTATCGTGTAGCCGGGGCCGCCGGTCCCTGTGCCAGTGGGGTCCCCGCCCTGTATCATGAAGTTCTTGATGACCCTGTGGAACACCGTCCCGTCGTAGTAGCCCGATTCAGCCAGCTTCACGAAGTTGCCTGTCGTTATGGGCATGTCCTCGTGCATCTCAATCGCTATGTCGCCCTCTGTCGTGTGTAGTATGACTTCTACCATGCTGGTCGGAACGGTCCACTCGCATAAAAGCATGCCGAGGGGCGGGGAATGCTGTGAGACGCTATAAGCCCGTGAAGCCCAGCATTGCCGCCTTTATCAAGGAAAGCCCATCCCTGTTCCGCTCGAACCGACTCCAAGCGGTCACGGGCCCGTGAAGTATTACAGGCCCCAGCGATGGGCCCTCCTTGTTAGACCGCAGGAACACTGCACGAACACTGCACGAACACTGCAAACGTGCAAGAACCAACCATGACCCGTTTTTGCTGATGCACGCCCCGTCTGTAGATAAAGCGGATCTTTTGGACGACCTGACACAGACGGAGCTCAAGGTGTATAACACTATAGTGGAGGGCAGGGTAATCACAAGAGTCGAGATAGCGGAAGCGACGGGACTGTCCGAAACAGCGGTCAAGAGGACGATAGCCAAGCTCACAGATAAGGCTCTGATAAAGAGGATAGGCGGCGACAAGGTCGGAAGATGGGTCAAAGTTACGTGATCGGCATTCAAATCAAGGTCGGCTCGGTAAAGACCCGGTAAAGACCCGGTAGCTAATGCTCTGCACTCTTGGTCGAACAGGGCCACATTGTTAGATCCAGGGGTTGACACACAGGCGTCGTTCACATAAGAAACGGTTTAATGGGAGAATCCACGCTCAAAATAGCTTGCTCGCTGACAGTTACATGGATGTGAAACGTTATACGTTCGTGAAGTTTAACACGGGGACGGGCTTCCGCTTGAATCCCCCAAGAGCCAGAAGAAGGAAGCCTCCGATGGGGCGAAAGGGCAGGTATCGGAGGTCAACCCCATGAAAAAGCGTCATGCCGCCTACGGCGGCTGACGCGGCCCCCATCCGGGGCCGCCACGCCCACCTCCCCCCTTGTTCCAATACGACCCCCGCCAAAGAGAAACGCTCCCCTTCGCCTGCCTTTGTCATGGGGTAGCCCTCGAGGATGCCGCCGCCGGGTCGTGTCTTAGGCACGTCTTGAATAGATGGTACAATCTTCACTTCACAATGGAATTATGGCATCTTTCAAAACGTAATTTAATCTTATAATCGAAACTTAGCTATGATAATAAAATTATTTCATTCTATAATCGAATTTAGACACCATTATATATGGAAGATTCCATGCGGAACCATGAGTGACAACGGGGGGCTGGTGAAACGGGGGAGGTACCTGGAGGCCATGAGGCCCTTCGCAGGGAACGGCAACGCCAAGGTGGTCACGGGCATACGCAGATGCGGCAAGTCGTCTCTACTGGACACGTTCGCCGGCTCCCTCCCTGCGGGCATCAACCTCATCAAGGTCGACATGGAGCTCTCGGACAACGCCGGTCTCGGGACATGGCGGGATCTGCTCGGCCATGTGGGCGCCAGGCTGGACGGCTCAGGGGGCAATGTGCTGGTGGTTAACGAGGTCCAGGACATAGACGGGTGGGAGCTGGCGGTCAGGGACATGATAGCGAGGGGCTCCTGCGACATATACCTGACAGGCTCGAACTCGAACCTCCTGTCGTCCGAGTACTCGACATACCTGGGCGGGAGGTACGACCGCATCCATATGATGCCGCTGTCCTTCTCGGAATGCATGGACTTCCAGGACAAGTACCACGGCGGCGGTGACCCAGACAGGATCCTCGACAGGTTCGTCAGGGTGGGGGGGTTCCCGATCCTGTGGCGTTACGACCAGGACGTGGGCTCCTCGATGAAGACCGTCAGGACGCTGGTGGACTCCTCGCTGAACAACGATATAATGAGGAGGTACGGGGTGAGGAGCGCCGACCTCCTGATGAGGGTCCTGAGGACGGTCGTGTCGACGGTCGGGAGCTACGTGTCGGCGATCAACATCCACAACACGCTGAGGTCCGCTGGGGTGTCGGTGTCGCCGGACACGGTGTACGAGTACCTCGGGCATCTGGAGGCGGCCAACCTCATCGTCAGGGCCGAGGCGGTGGACGTCAGGGGGCGGGAGGCCCTCAGGTCCACCTACAAGTATTTCGTGACGGACCTCGCGATCAAGCATGCCCTGGTGGGGTACCGCCGCGACGACATGCCAGGCCACATGGAGAACATCATCTTCACAGAGCTGATGGGGAGGGGGTACGACGTGCGCGTGGGGCGCGTGGGCGGCCGGGAGGTGGACATCGTCGCCGACAAGGGGGACGAGCGCGTCTATGTCCAGGCATGCACGGAGCTCAGCTCCGAGGATGTGGTGAAGAGGGAGTTCGGGAGCCTGGAGGCCATCGGCGACAGCCACCCGAAGTACGTCGTGCTCATGGACGCCGGGCCTCATAGGGGCGTGTCGTCGAAGGGCATAATGTGCTGCGGGCTGAGGGAGTTCCTGGAGATGAGGAGCTACGGCGGGCTGCCGTGACGGCATCGCGGCCGCCGCCGGTCTGTCTGGCGGGTTCTCGGCGC
>WRNL01000091.1 GCA_009776625.1 Methanomassiliicoccaceae archaeon
CTCCGTCAAGGTCATAGCCGGCGGGTTCGGCGGGGCACGTGCGCCCCCGCCGAACGCCGTCTCCTGGGCGGCCGACCCGGGCCACAACGTCAGGATACTGCTCATAAAGGCGTCGCCCGGCGCGGAGGTCGCACTGCCGGCGGTCTCCCCCACGGCCAACAGGAACCTGTACTTCGTCGAAGGGGGGTCGGTCGTCATCGGCGGCATAGAGTACGAAGCGTCCATGAGGCTCAAACTCAGGGGCGGCGAGGACGTGACGTTCGCCAACGGGGGCTCCGACGGCACGTACTGGCTGCTCGAGGGCGAGCCCATCGGCGAGAGGATGTCCTCCTTCGGGCCGGTCATCCTGGGGAGCGACAAGGAGGTCCGCGCCGCCATGAACCACATCCGGGAGAACGAGTACGGCAGCTGGCCGTGGGACCTCGTCGACAAGTTCCACCCCAAGGGGACTGGCAGGTTCGCCAGGTTCTCGGACGGGAGGGAGGAGTCCCCTCCCCTCTGATCAACCGAACAGCCTGTGCTTCAAGTCTGGGTCGTTCTCCGCCAGTATCCATGCGAACGGGGCCATCGCGTCGACGGCGTCGCCGAGGGACGCCACCTTGAAGTACCTCACGTCCTCGAACGCCGTCCCGACGATGTCGACCATCATCTTATGGCCGTGCCTCTTTAGGAACGCCTCCGGCGACGGCTCCGCGTCGACTTGCTGCCTCACCTTCGGGTCGTCCATCTTGGTCAGGACGACCGCCATGGGGACCGTGGACTTCACGGCCGGGCCGTACCCGTTGATCTCCGTGTACATGTGGTAGAACGACTCGAGGGTGGACACGGGCGTGTTCTTCGATCCCTTTGTCGGCGACTGTGAGCGGTGCAGGGCCATGACCTCGAGGGGGTCGACCGTGAGTATGATGCCGTCGTTGTACCTGTAGTACTCCTCGAACAGCACCTTGTCGCGGTCAGGGTAGAACTCCGTCCCGGAGATGTCGTTTATGACCACCTCCTTCTCCGGGAGGTCCCTCGACCTCAGGAAGAAGTACTCCGAGTCCAGCTCGCCGGGGTGGGTGGGCGACACGGACGCCTTCCTGCGCTGGGCGTCTGCGGATATGCCGGGGGTGGCTATCTCGGTGACTATCCCCTTCTCCTTCGCCAGGGCGGCGATCGACTCGACTGCCGACAGCATGAGCGTCGTCTTCCCGGAGCCCACCGACCCCACCAGCGATATCACCAGGGGCTTCGCCTCGTGGGTCAGCATCTCGCCCTTGCAGTGGGGGCAGACCGCTTTCAGCCCCGCCCTCACGCCGTCGGCGTTGGTGCTCGGGATCTTGTGCCCCCTGTTGCACGTGTGGTATCTCACGCCGTGCCTGTCCGGGGCCGGGAACGGGATCACGAGGCCGCACCTGCACTTGACGTCCGGCTTGTGGAAGTTCCTCTTGCACTTGGGGCAGACGGCGTACTGCGCGTCCCTCTCGTAGGCCTCGTTGTCCTTTGCCGCCGCGAGCCTTATCCTCACGGTCATCACCGCCCATGCGGCGAGGAACAGCACGGCCAAAATGACATCCATCATCAGCGCGAAGGGCAGCATGAAAGGCAGGAGCAGGATCGGCAGCACCACGGGGACCTTCTTCATCCGCCAGCAGACGGTCAGGATGTTCCAAGGCGCCATCAGGCACCACAGGAAAGCCCTGGGCCTGTGCGTGAAGAGGTACTCCTGGGGGTCCTCCGGCGGCCCCTTCAGGTCCCTGGTGGGCTTGGACGCGCACCCGGCGACGACCAGCGCGAGCCCTGCGGACAGCAGGGCGATGGCGAGATAGCGCCCGTTATCGTCCCCGGCGAGGCCGGTGTAGAGCCCCGCGAGGCCCCAGTACGCGTCATGCAGCGCGTCGGGCGCCGATGCGCCCCCGAATATCCCGAAAGGGTCTATAACGACCCTGAGCGGCTTGGCCACGTCGCTCAGGTCCAGTACGGTGAAGAGGTACGAGAACGCGGCGTAAAACAAGGCAATCCCGATAAGGGTTCCCATCAATGCCCGGTTGGTGTTGTTCATCGCCTGCCGTATCACGGCGAGGAAATATATCATTTTCTGATATTCCAGGCAAACAACATATAAATGAAGGATACACTACGTAGCCCATGGTTAAAGAGGTGCATGCGGCGCACATCCTCGTCAAGACCGAGAAAGAGGCCAAAAGCCTCAAAGACGAGATACTGAACGGGAAGGGCTTCGCGGACGTCGCCAAGAAGCATTCCAGCTGCCCTTCAGGCAAGAAGGGCGGGGACCTGGGATGGTTCGGGAGGGGGCAGATGGCCGCCCCCTTCGAGAACGCCGCCTTCAACGCGAAGAAGGGCGACCTCGTGGGCCCCGTGAAGACGGACTTCGGATGGCACATCATAAAGGTAATGGACCAGAGATGAACGGTTTGGTGGAATGACTATGGGATTTTTTGACAAATTGAAGAAAAAGGAAGAGAAACCTAAGAAAGATGAAGAGCCCAAGAAGGCGGCGGGCGCCAAGGCAGAGGAGGAGGCCGCGTGGGCCTCGTCCAGGAAGGAGCCCGCCGAGGAGGCCAAGGAGGAACCTGAGATGGCAGAAACAAAGAAGAAAGCGGAGAAGCCCGCCCCGGCGGCGAAGAAGGCGGACAACAAGGTTTGGCACATAACCAAGAGGGACGACGACGGCATGTGGCAGGTCAAGGCGGAGGGCGCCAAGAAGGCCACGAAGCTGTTCAAGACGAAAGCCGAGGCGGAGGAGTACGTGAAGACGCTCGTGTCCAACAACGAGGGTTCGAGGGTCGTGAAGCACAAGAAGACCGGCGAGTTCCAAAAGAAATAAGGCGGGGGATCCCCCGCGCTTTCATTTTTTTCACCAGATTCAGGCGATGCCCCGATTCTCTGCCGTGCGTCACAGCGTACTCGGTTTGCCCGCCACTTATCCGCCATATCCGCCGCTTATCCGCCATATGTGACTACGACACATCCTGTGTCCATCGGCAGAAACCCCGTATGGGGTATCAGGGCGAGGGGGTGTGGCATCCCCCATCAGAGATGCCTCTTCTGTTGAATAATCCCGCCCATGAGGGGAATGCAGACGGCTCCCCCTCCGGAATACCGACTTTTAACATGGGGGGATTTCTACCGCCTTGTCATTTATCGCCCATGATCTCTTCTACAAGCGCATGAAGGCACGTACTCGGCGACCTGTCCTTACAATCCACCGGGTCCCCGCTCGGGAGCAGGCGGCGCGAGCGGATGATAGCTTCTTTGACGTTCTTATCTGTGATGTGCCTATTGACGCCCTCTGATTTCTTGTATCTGACCCCAATGTGCTTTCCGAGCAATTCCTCGATCACGCCCTGGACTTCGTTCACCCTGTTGTCTTCAAAATGCAACAGGAGCCAAAATTCGAAAGAGGGGTTCGACACATACACTTTTATGCCACGTCCCGTGGCTGTTTCCACTGCTCTCCCGATATCCTCGCGGGAGTTTATGTCGGCATCGAACACTACTGCGGCATCGTCCGTCTTCGTATCCAAACCAGACCTTTCGTTCAGGCCTATGCATTTTTCAACCATCCCCTCGGCTGTGCTGTCCTTTGACTCGTGTATCCTGATGGCGATGGGGCGCTCGCGCGTCCTGAACCTTTCGAAATACACCTTCTCGGAACGCCCCTCTACCAGGATGACGACTGTCTTCGCGGGCGGCCTGTGACCGCCCCTCCTCGGGCGTAGCGGCAAATCTTCAGCCATTCAGCCAATCGTCCCCCTTTATGAAAGGGAGGGCGCCGAACCTCCCAAGCTCGTAGCCTTTCCTCGGATCAAAGCTCTTCCGTATGTTGAAGTCGGACAGGCAGTATAGCTCAGACGCGCCGCTATCCCTGTCTTTATGCGTGAAACATATCTGGTCCCTCCTGAAGATCTCCTCTGTGTCCATGAGGAGCTGGTCATGCGTGTTGACTATCAGTTGTGAATTGTTCTTGTTGCCCGGGCTCTTGAACTGGTTGACGATCCATCTCGATATCTCATGATGGAGGAACGAGCCGAACTCGTCTATCGCTATCACCCCTCCCGCCTTGAGCGCCTTGATTATCGGGCCCATGACGGACAGCATCATTATGGTGCCGTTGGACTCTATGTGGTAAGGGAACGTCCTGTCCTCCTCGGATACGCCCATAGCCTCCACGTCGTGCCTCAGGTTCAAGATGGTCTCGTCGAACTTCTGGTTCCCGATCGCCATCATAAGGCCGATCACCTGCGGGGGGAGCACGTCTTTCAGGTCGATGACGTCCTTTATCCTGACATGGCCATCTATGCCGTTGATGCAGAAATCCGCCACAGCGAGGGCGTTGATCAAATCCTGTTTCAGCCCCTCGTCGCTCTCCATCATCCTTATCGTCTGGTTCAACACGCCCCTCATGTCCCCGAACAGTATCAGGATGTTGGATACGAACGTGTTCACCTTGAGGCATATGCTGTTGTTGAACTGGGCAGCCACGGACACGTACGTCGAGTTCTCAGCGGTTTTATCTGAGATGGCTTTCTGGCCGGCGGCTATGCCGCCCGAGCCGAACGAGTACGCCCCTTTGTTCCTGTCGAACACCTTCGCCCTCTGCTTGTTGGGGTAATGATAAAGGGATTCTGCCAGTATCGAGTTGGAGTTGTAGCTGAGCGAGTAATGGTACAGCGTCCCCTCCATTATGAAACGGATCTCCATCTTGGTGGGGGCGCCCTTCGTGTGGGGCGAAAGCCTGAATGGGGCGTAGTCTATGATGCCCATGTTCGCGGGCAAGGGGAACCTCATCATCCTGACAAGGGAGCTCAACGCACGCAGGATGTATGATTTACCTGATGCGTTGGGGCCGAACATCGCGACGGAACTCAGCAGGTCCTCTTTGAGAGACTCTACTTTTATGAGGTTCTCTTCATGCTCGCTCAGACCTGTCGCCTGGAGGCTCAATACGGCCTTGTCTTTGAACGGGCCGTAGTTCTCAATTGTGAAATCCACGAGCATGTGAAACGAATAATCGTCGTATTATAATAATCTTTGCAAATTTTATGCAAATTTGTTTACAATTTTGTTTTTGCCACGGATTGTGATGGTTTGAAGAATACGACGACCCCAGCTAAACTATCATCCACATAGGCAGATCAGTTTTAACGCCGCCGGAGACCCGCCATCATGTCTTGACTGTTCTGAGTTGTAACACTCCGCTTATAAGGCCCGCTGTTGTGTTGTTTTTGCCACATGCTGTTCACCCTCTACATCAGTGTGCGGCAATTGCGTCAATTATGGGTCAATTGGGTCAATTATGGGTCAATTATTGGTCAATTGGGTCAATTATTGGTCAATTGGGTCAATTATTGGTCAATTACAGGCCTGTTATGAGTCAATTGCATATATATGCCGTAAGCTCAAAACGACTGAAAAGAACCTGTCCAGGCGGGGATGGTGGACCCAATGCGATTTGAACGCACGACCTCCCGGTTATCAGCCGGGCGCTCCAGCCAGTCTAAGCTATGGGTCCGCAACCACTCGAATAAGGACTTACCATATAAACCTTATCAACGCCGTTGTTTTCGCAGGGTTTCTTGATAAAGTATGACCGCATACCTGCCCGTATGGCGAAGGTGTTCGAGGAGGCGCAGGACGTCCTGCCGAGGGACGCGTTCCTAATCATGGCCTCGGCGCTGACGGCGACGGCCGCGTTCATGCTTGTATGCTGCTTCATAGAGCCGTTGGGCGTACGGCCCTGGATGGCCGCGGTCGCCGCGACCGTGTTCGCCGCCGCGATCGTTTTCTGTAAGGCGGTGAAGCTCAGGGTCTCCGTCGAGGACGGCGTGATCCGCGTCAGGCTCCTGAAGGGGTACGCCATACCCTTCGGGGAGGTAATCGACCACAGGGTGGGGGACATGGACGAGATACGCAACTACAGCGGATGGGGCACGAAGAAGGTGTCTTACAAGAACCTCGTCTGCGCAGGGTGCGACAGGGGGGTGTCCCTGAAGCTGACCGGGCGGCGCGTCCTAACCATATCGCTGCGCGACCCGGAGGGGTTCGCCTCGATCCTGCCCCCGGCGCAGGGCTGACTGCAAGCATTATTAACCGGCACTCCATCGGCGGCTCATGCAGGGGACGTTCCATTGGCTCAGGATGAGGGTGTTCTGCTACGCCACGGAGGACGAGGAGCTCGTCGGCGGGGCGCTGGCGGAGCTGGCCGGCGTTGACGAGGTGGAGCGCGACGAGGCGGACAGCGAGCACGGGAACAGGATACTGATCTTCAGCTGCGAGCTCCTGAAACAGGCGGACGTCGTCCCTGTGTTCCAAAGGCTAGGGAGGGAGCTGTGCGAGGGGCTCGCCGGCAGCCTCGGCGACAGGGTGGACGAGGACTGCGTCCTCCACCTGAGGCTCGACAAGCAGGAGCTGGTGC
>WRNL01000092.1 GCA_009776625.1 Methanomassiliicoccaceae archaeon
GGGGAGCCGTTCTGCGGAGCATGCGGGCGCCGCCTCGGCGATGCGGCGCCAGACGAGAGGGTCGACGACCCAGCGGACAGCACCCCTGGAATAGAGCAGGAGGGCCAGGGGGAGGCGCGCCCCAGCCTGGAGGGAGTGTTCTTCCCGGCCCTGTGCGCGTTCATCCTGGCCGTGGCCTTGTTCGAGGCGGCCGTCCTGGCGGCGAACAGCGGGGACGTGTTCGGCTTCCTGTCGGACAAGTACTTCGCCATGTCCGTACTCGTGCCCTCCCCCGTGCGGGCGTTCTCCCTGGAGAGCGGGGCGCTGCAGGCCTATTGGGTCGTGGTGGTCTGCGTCATCCTCTCCTGCGTCGCTTTCGCAACGTGGGGGCTCGCCAAATCCCTGTGGAAAAGGGACGGCTCCCCCGCATCGGCGGCCGTCGAGGGGACCGCCCTGTTCTGGGTGTCCATCTTCTTCTGCGCCTATTATTTCATCACCATCGCCTTCACGCTCATACTGTCCGCGTCTGGGGGGGATGTGACGGTCCCTGACTTCGGGGACAAGGTCTCGCAGATGTTCCTCATGGCGGAGGCCTCCGTCTGGGAGGAGGTCGTCACCCGCCTGCTGCTCATAGGGGTGCCGATGGCGGTAATCTCGCTCGCCGTCACCAGGAAGGCGGAGTCCCTGAAATGCCTCCTCGGCGGCTTCGGGATGAGCACTGCGGCCGCCGTCCTCATAGTCCTGTCCGCCGCCGTGTTCGGCCTGGCGCACTACTCCGGGTGGGACGACCAGGTCTGGAAGGTCATCACCACGGGCGTGTTCGGGGCGGCCCTCGGGTACGTGTTCGTGCGTTTCGGGCTGTACGCGTCGATCCTCATGCACTTCATCGTCAACTACATCTCGTCCTTCGGCTGGGCGGGCGCCGGCGACATAGGGGACCTTGTCGTCATGACCTCCATCGGGATCGGCTTCGTCGCCCTGTGCTACATAGCGTCAAAGCTGTGGGGGTCCAAAGAGTCCGTTAACTCGCTGCCCCTGTTCAGGAACGGGCATGTGGAGGAATGACGCGGGGCGCCGCCATGGGAAGGATATATAACTCCGCCCGGCGTTCCAGGAGCGATTGGCAATGAACGACGAATGCTCCAGGTGCATAGAGTACGCCGCCGAGGGGAAGTCCTTCTGCGGCGCATGCGGCCGCCCCCTCGGCGGCGCGCCCCCTCGCCGCCCGCAGGACGGCGGCCCGAGGAGGGCGTCCGGGGGGCTCATCGGGGTCGTACTCGCCATGTTGTGCATGCTGGTCGTGTTCATCCTCGCGTTCGAGGCGATGACCCTGGCGGTCCACAGCCTGGACATACTCTCTTTCCTGCCGAGCATCAGGGTGTCGTTCCCCCTGCTCGTGCCGCTCCCTGTCTCCATGTTCTCTTTAGGGGGGGCTGCCCTGCAGGCGTATTGGGTGGCGGTGGTGGGGGTCATCTTCCTATGCATAGCCGCAGCCCTATGGAGGCTCTCGGAGGCGGCGAGGGGCCCCGGCGGCATCACAAGCCCAGACGGCATAGAGAACACCGCCGCCCTTTGGGTCTCCTTGTTCCTCTGTGCGATGATGGCGATCAGCTTCATCGTCGCGGTGGTGTGCGTGGCGATGGGCGTCGAGATGACCACCCCTGACTTCGGGGACAAGCTCCAGACGATGTTCCTCGTGGCGGACGCCGCCGTCTGGGAGGAGATTGTCACCCGCCTCGTGCTGATCGGGCTGCCGATGACGGTCATCTCGCTCATAGCCACAGGTAAGGCGGAGTCCCTGAGGTGCCTTCTCGGCGGCTTCGGGATGAGCACGGCGGCGGTGGTCCTCATAATCGTGTCGGGCGCCATCTTCGGCCTGGCGCACTACTCCGGCTGGGACGACCAGGCCTGGAAGGTCCTCACCGCCGGCATAATGGGCGTGTTCCTCGGGTACGTGTTCGTCCGTTTCGGGCTGTACGCGTCGATCCTCATGCACTTCGCGACCAACTACCTCTCCTCCTTCGACTGGATGGGGGTCGGCGGGGTGGGCGTAATGGTCACCCTGCTGATGATGATAGCCGGTTTCTTCGCCCTGTACTACATACTCTCGAGGCTTGCCCGCTCCAAGGACGCGATCAATTCCCTCCCTGTGTTCCAGAACGGGTATATAAAGGGCGAATGACCGCCCCTGCTACGCCCGGGGGGGGGGGCGATGCGATGCCATTGGCGGATGAGGGCAGTGTGATTGCGATCAGTCCCTCAAGCATCCGATCGGCACGATGTACACCCCGTCCTTGCGGAGGTATGCCCTGTCGGTGGCTGTGACGATCATCAGGAACGACGGCTCCCCCATCTTCTCGAGATCCACTTTTTCTTTGAACTTCATCAGGTTCTTTGCCGCCTCTTCCACGCCTTTCGAACCGAGCTTCACCTCGGCGGCCCCCCAACGCCCGTCATAGAACTCGATCACCGCGTCCACTTCCAGCCCGTTCCTGTCGCGATAGTGGTACACCTTCCCGTCATTGGCCTGTGCGTACACCCTCATGTCGCGTATGCATAGCGATTCGAACAGCAACCCGAACGTCCTCAGATCCCTCAACAGACCTTCAGGGGATATCTTTAGGGCGGCGGCGGCGATCGATGGGTCAATGAAATACCTCTTGGACGATGTCTGCATGACCGTGTTTGAGCGCTTATCGAAGGACCACGCCGGCATGTCCTCTATGACGAACATCCGCCTAAGTGCGTTCAGGTATGAGTAGAGGGTGTTGTCTGCGAAGGTGTTGTCTGGGTCGCCGCCGATGACGTCGTTCTTTATCGTCGTCAGTTTTGAGGGCGTCGACTCGTTGCGTGCGAGGGACCGCATAAGCCTTTCAGCCCTATCCGGGTTCCTCTCCACATCGTCCACCCTCGATATGTCTGACCTCGTCACTGTTTCCACATAGTTCCTCGCATACTTCAGAGCGATGTTCCTTTCCTTTCCGACAGATTCAGGCCATCCCCCGCGGACCAATGCGAAAGCTATGTCCTCTATGGAAAGGAGTGTGGCCCCTTCGGCCTCACCGCCATTGAAGAGCGACCGGAGCGATACGCAACCATTCGATTCCAATGATTCAAAAAGCGTCATTGGCCGCATCAACAAACGGGTTATGCGCCCAGTTCCAGTGTGTAGGCCGGCATCATCCTTTGGTACAGATGATCCCGTTAGAATAAAATGCCCCGTCCCTCCGCGCTGATCCACGGCGAAACGTACCCCGTTCCAAATTTTAGGGAACATCTGCCATTCATCGATCAGGCGAGGCGTTTCGCCCTCCAGGAGGACGGAGGGTTTCGTCTTCATTGTGTGGAAGAGGAAGTCCTCCTCGTCTATGTCCTGCATATATAGCGCGCTGGCGGCTCTCCCTTCAGCGGTCATCGTCTTGCCGCACCATTTTGGACCTTCGATGAGCACTGCGCCGAAAGTTTTCAGGGCCATATCGAGCTCCCCGTCTATAATTCGTTTCAGATACTCGTCTTTCACAATCCCAGATTGACCTGTGTGGTATATTTATCTATTGATGGTTTTTGCAGGTTCCTGTTGATGGTTTTTGCAGGTTCCTGTTGATGGTTTTTGCAGGTTCCTGTTGATGGTTTTTGCAGGTTCCTGTTGATGGTTTTTGCAAAGAACATCAAATTCTGCGCATGATCTCTTCTAGCCTTTTCTTCGACTCGACGGAGGATGCCAGATTCCTGGACTCGATAATGTAGTCACCCCGATAGCCCCTCAGCCTCGACAGGACATGGGTGAAATCGATGTTCCCGTCGCCGATCGTCATGTGGTCGTCGTTCTTGCCGAGGTTGTCATGTATGTGGACGTTCGCTATCCTCCCGTCGAACGCGTCTATGCAACCGTCGATCGCGCCCATCGTGTTCGCATGGCCGATGTCGAAGCATATCGACAGGTCTGTGCCGTCGATCATGTCCAGGAGCTCGCCTGGGGTCTGCCCCATCATCACGGCGAACGACGGCATGTTCTCCACCGCCACAGTGACCCCGTGCTCCCTCGCCCCTTTCTCGATCGCTTTCAGCGAGAGCTTCGACAGCCGAACGGAACGTTCCCTGACATCATGCAGGACCATGGAGTACAGCCCTGGATGGACCGTCACCGTCCTCACGTCCATGCGGGCGGCGTGCTCCATCGTCCTGAGCATCTCCCCCACCGAGGCCTCCCTGATCCTCTCGTTGAGGGCCGCGATGTTTATGTCGCATATCGGGGCGTGTATCGAGTACCTCATGCTGTAGAGGGCCCTCATCCCGTCGAACCTCGAGGAGAAGATAGCAAGGTCGTTCTCCGCCTCGGAGAATATCTCCCACAGCCCGAATTCCTTCGACACCTCCTCCATGACCGCTTCGGGAGCCACTGTGCCGAACTGCGTGCATGACATCCCGATCATTGCCTCACCTCCTCCCCGTCCACCGTCCTCGGCGCGATGCGGTCGATGACATGTTCCGGCTCGTCCGTCTCTATGGCCACGCGGAGCGTACCCAGAACCGTGCCCGGGTCGGTGAAGGACACCTTCCCGACGAAGGCGACCTGCTTGTTCAGGTGCAGCGTTATCTGCCCGCCTCTGGCCCCCTTGAACATCATGGACCTCGTGCTGTCCAGTATCTTCTGCCTGCGTATCAGCTCGCAGAACCGGTCCATGCCCGCCGTCCCCTCGAACCCGACGGCCGTCTCCTCGATCGAGGCGTCCGGGAATATGCTCAGGATCGCCGCTGCGACCTTTTCAGGGTCCTCGCTGGGGCATACTGGGCATGATATCCGGGCTATGGCCATGGTACATGCAGACGTTGCGCGTATATACTTCCTTTGCAGAGCCGGGCCTGACGCGGGTTTTGGGCAACGTGCCCCTCGGCACGAGGGCGTCCCTGGCAGGTAGAGCGTTCAGCCGAGGAACACCGCCGCCCACGAGAATACGCCTGCGACGGATAGGAACACGAGCCCTATCTTCTGGCCCCTCCTGCCCTTCAGATGGTTCAGCCTTGCGACCTCCTCCAGCCCCGCCCTGTCCTCTATGGACGCGAAACATTGCAACTGGTACTGCCTGCTCCTGTCGCGGTAGATGAACAGCCCCTCGCCCTCGCGCATGTCTACCATGCTGAACGTCTTGTTGAGCCTGTGCCGGTACACCACGACCTCGTGTGTGCCTACTGGCACTGACAGCCCGACCTCGCCCCCGGCGTACGCCTCCGCCGCCCTCTCCTTGTCGATGAACACCTGGAACGGCATGTCGCCGAACACGTACCTTGACACGGCCACCGACATGGACGGGGGGCCGTCTTGGAACCGGCCGTAGGCCGTTCCCGTCCGACCGGGCCCGGAGGCGTCGCGCTCCGACAGCAGCCGGTAGAGGATACTGGCCGCCCCGAGAGAGAATATCGCGCCAAGGGCCGCCATGAACCCCACGTTGAAAAAGCGGTAAAGGAACACGGCTGAGAACGACGACACCATGACGAGGTACATCTGGACCGGGAACCGGCCCTGCGACCTGTACGTGTGCCACGTTATCACCGCCGTTATAAGCAGCAGGGGCGCGAGGCAAGCCACGATAATCGCCACCATAACCAGGTCTATCATGCGGTCACGCCCCCTGCATGTATGCGCTGGATGCCCGCTCAGGGCGTCGCCGGAGTATGTAGTCGTACATGCCGAGCATATAGAGCGAATCGCCAGTGCGGTATATATCCGTTGCCAAGTGCGCTGCACGGCGGGTCGCGCTGACTATACGACCCGATAACGGCGGCAGGGACGCCGCCAAGGCGCAATCAGCCCCGGAAGGTCGGAGGCTCAGATGAAGAGCACCGCCGCCCATGCGACAGCGCCCACGATGGCGAAGCCCACGCAATCTAGCTTCAGGTTCCTCCTGCCTTTCATATAGCTCCGCCTCGAGCCCTCCTCGAACTTCGCCCTGTCCCCTGGCCCCGTGATGGGGAACACCTGATACCGCCTCTCCGCATCACGGCAGATGAACAGCCCCTCGCCCTCGTAGAGGTCGATCTCACAGTCCGCCTTGCTCAGCCTGTGCCGGTACACCGCAACCTCGTGGGCGCCCTCCGACACGAATACCCGGATTACCTCCCCCGCATACGCCTCCGCCGCCCTCTCCCCGTCGACGGAGACCTGGAACGGCCTGCTGCCGAACACATACCTCGACACGACCACGGATATGGACGACGGGCCGCTTCGGAACCTGCCGATGGCTGCGCCCCTCCAGCCGGGCCCGGCGGGGCGGC
>WRNL01000093.1 GCA_009776625.1 Methanomassiliicoccaceae archaeon
CCCCTATGGCGGACTGCCTCGCCGGGTTCTGCCCCAGGCCCGTGGAGATGACATTGCCCATTATGCACTCGTCGATGTCGGTCGGGGCGAGCCCCGCCCTCTTGACGGCCTCTCCCACCGCCGTCGCTCCGAGCTCGGTCACCTTGACGCCTTTGAGCGCCCCTCCGTACTTCCCTATCGCGGTCCTCGCCGCGCTCAGTATAACTATTTCGTCCATTACATCCCTCACTTGAAATAAGTAAGCCTAAGTGCGGGCTGGGGTATTTATTGGTGTCGGTGTTCATATACGTCTTTTGACGAAACCGAGGGGCTGCTCCTCCCCCATCCTCCTCAACGGCTTCGACAGGTGCCTGCGGGCGGCCTCGGGCGGCTCGTACCATCCCTCCCGCACCCACCTCGCCGCTTTTCTCACGACAGGGGCGGGTGCGGACTCCCGGCACCCCCTGCACCGGTACCCCTTTCCCCTTCCGACGGACTCCATCGCCCTCCCGCACCCGGGGCACGAAGGGTTCGATACCTTGTCGTACCTGTCGGCGACGGAGATCACGCGGACCTTCTCCGCATTCAGGGTCCTCGGCTCATCCCTGAGCTCGCCCATGACCCCGACCACGTCCCCCGGCGACAGGTTGTCGAATAGGTACCGGAACTCCTTCGACGGCTCGTACGCCCCGACTGTCAGCGCCCCCCATGAGGTGTCCAGCTCCATGAACGCATGCCCGCCGGCGGCACGCCCGCCGCCTGCGACCTTGCCCTCGACATAGTAGGAGCGGTTCGGGGCCAGCCCGGGGAACCTGCTTGATATGTGGTCGTCCGTCCCCTGGTTGGTGAGGAACGTCATCCACCGCTCGACCGGCTCGCACCTTATCATGTCCTTCCCCCTCATAAGGTCCCGGGCGTCGTCGCCCCGGAGGCCGTACAGGACGGGGCACGGCGTGGAGGGGACCATCGCCACCTTCCCCGTCCTCTCCTCCCAGCTGTTGAAGGTGGACGGCAGGGCGCGGTCGACGTCCCTTATGGACAGCGGGTCGAAGCCGCGTTCCGTGCCCCACCTCTCCCTGTGCCTGTACGCGAGGACCTCGAGGGTGCTGTCCCTCGGCCTCCACGCCATGCCACAGGCCGCACCGATTATGCCGCGCCCGCACCCCCACTCGCGCTTGAGCGCGCCCGTCCTCTCGACCTCGCCGTCGACATGCCCTTTGCCGAGTATGGTCCTGACGCCCCTCCAGTACAGGGACTGCGGCGGCTTCCTCCCGCTGACCAGGAGCCCTGCGTCCGAGCCGGGCTCGCTGTTCCTCTCGACGATGGGGGCGAGCCTTTCCAAGAGGAGTGTCGCGTCCGGCTCGCCCGGCGCAGCGCCTCCGTAGCAGAACACGTCCTCCCCTGCAATGCTGCCTGCGAGTATCCTTTCCCCCCTGCCCTTGCCGAACCTCATCGCCAGGGCGCCGTTGCCACGGGTCTTCCATGGGACGGCGGGGTTCAGCCGGACTATGCGTGGGTAGCCGATCATGTCCATGTCCCTGCACAGCTCGGATATTATCTCTGTGGCGAGGAACGTGGTGCAGCCACCGCTGACGGAATCGGTGTCATCGACTGCGACGTACATGCGGGGTCATCCACCAATCACGATATAACTCATTCCGACAACATCTGCATGGAACTTACGAAGAACATGCTCCCGTCGTCCGACAGCGCCCCTTTGACCGCATAGACGGCACGTTCGACCGGCTCGGCCCGGCAGAAGCACCTGACCCTTTCACCGCTGGTGTCCTCCATGTAGAAAGTGAACCCGTTCTGGGTCTCCTTTATCCCGTACGCCGTTCCAATCATGCTCCTGTCCTCTGGATCCCCTGGGAGGACGAACACGGCCGTCAGGATGATAAACGACACCGATATGCAAAGCAGGGAATACCTGTCGAACGCTTTCACGCCCTATCGATGCGCCCTTCAGATTTCAACTTGGCAGCTACAGTTATGCTACCTCCCCCGGGACGCCCCGGCCCCCCTGTTTCCAGTGGAACCCTCTGTGCGCCCTTCTCATCGGCTACGCAGGGGTTATGAATGCGTCCTCTTTCTCAGAGGAACGCGCCTATCGCCCATATGAGCAGTATGAACGCCGTGATACCGAGAATGCAAGCTCCTATGACCAACCATCCTTTCATGTGAATTCTCCTTCCTTTAGTGGTGTTTCCCACCAATACAATCCACCTATAAATTAACATATACTGCGATCCCGGAACTGTTGGAAGAAACTATTATAACAGCCTTAATTCTACATGGTAGGGCTTGGGGGAGAAGATACAAATGGGGATATTTGAAGATTCAAAGAACAGGAGGAATGTCCTTATCAAAAACAGGAGCATCCTCCAGACAACGTACATACCAGACCAGCTCCCCCACAGGGAGAACGAGATAAGCAACATCGTCGACATAATAACGCCCTCCCTTTCCAAGAACAAGCCGTCGAACATACTCGTCACAGGGAAGACGGGGACAGGGAAGACTGCGGTTCTGCATTATATAGGCAAAGAGCTCAAGAAAGCGGATCCAGATGAGGAGAACTGCTGTTTCATATACGTGAACTGCGAGATAGTGGATAACTCATACGCCATCTTGTTCAACATATCGAACCAGATAATCAAGGATCAGAACAACAAGATACCCTTCACTGGATGGAGCCTTGACAAGGTCTATGACACGATAATACAATACATAGACGAAGAGGACAAGGTACTGGTCATAGTCTTAGACGAGATAGACAGGATACTGCAGAAGAGCGGGGACGACATATTCTATTTCCTCACGACTATGAACGAAGTGCTCAGGAACTCGAAGATATCCATCATCGGGGTTACGAACAATGCGAAGGTCATGGATCTCATATCCCCTAAGATTAAGAGCAGGCTCGGGGAGGAGAAGGTCGTGTTCTCGCCCTACAATGCCGAACAGCTCCAGGACATCCTCAAGGGAAGAGCGAACCTAGCTTTCGAGCCAGGGATAGTGGAGGAAGGGGTTATACCGTACTGCGCCGCCCTGTCCGCCCAGGATTCTGGGGACGCTAGGAAAGCGATAGACCTTCTGAGGGTGTCTGCGGACATCGCCGAAAGGAACGGGGACTCTTTGATCACAGAGGCGCACGTCAAGTCTGCAAGGAACAGGATAGAGATGGATGCTGTCGTAGAGGTCATAAAGACCCTTCCTGCCCAGTCGAAGATAGTGCTGAGGAGCATCATAGAGAATCATGAAAGAAAGGACACCGCAGTCATAACAGGCGACGTCTATTCGGTCTACAAAGAGATATGCAACGTGCTCAGCATCAACACCCTCAAAGAGAAAAGGGTAGCAGATCTCATATCCGAATTGGATATGCTAGGCATAATACACGCCCGTGTCAAATCTTTCGGGAGGAATGGCAGGACAAGGGAGATAGAGCTCAACATAAACATGGATATAATCGAATTCATAACAAAGGATGAGATATTCGAGCCTTTATTGAAGTACAAGCTCAGCAAACAGACCAAGCTCGTGTTCTGACGTCACTGTTTCCCATGTTCCACTGGAAATAGGGGGGCCGGGGCGTACATCTCCTCGTACAGCTCCCGCTTGCATTTCCTGTAAAACCTGTGGTCGAACAGGAAACTAACCCCCACGATAAGGAATATCACCAGCAGGAAAGCGGCGGCTAGAGAGGGTATGGTATTGGGAACCAACCTGTCAAGGGTATCAACGTCCCCCCTGAGTATCATCTTGAATGACCCTATCCAAGGTATCTCGAACCATCCGACGGAGTTTATCTGGTCTAAGGATATCAGGCCGCTCACGCCGCTCACGCCGGACGGCTGGTCGAACCCGAAGTTGTTGTCGCCCATGGTGAGGTACCCGCTCGTAGTGCTTGTGCGCATGAGCCTGTCCAGATCCAGGTTCGCGTTCACCGTGCCGCTGTACCCCATGTTCTTCAGGTAGAGCGTGCCCCACATCCTGTCGTAGCCGTCGCCGCCGGTGCACGACCATAGTTCCGCCGGGTAGCCTTCGAGGCTGGGGGCGCTCCATGTGCCGTCCCCGTTGTAGTCGAGCCACAGTATAGCCCTATGTATCACGGGGTTGCCTATGTCCCTGCTGTAGATTATGACGTCGCCGTAGTTGCCGAACTTCTCGTAACCGATCTTGTAGCCGTCAACGAATGTCCGGATCTCGACCCGTTCCTTGTCCTTGAGTATCACCACGTCCCCTGTGTCTATGACGCCGATCTGCGACCCGATCCCCCGCTGCATGCTCCCGGACTCGACGACCGTCTGGAACGGGCTGACCCCGGATGCCTGGGAGATGCCGACGAACACGGCGACCACCACCATGGCGGCGGCGATGACGACCATCGCCGCATGCTTTGTGTCCTTTTCCACGGCCGGAGTATGTGGTTCATTATTAATTATATATCCTATGCCCTGCGCTGGCGCCGTCAGCAAAACGGGCAGTGTCAGGCGTTCAGGGGCTTGCGGCCGCCTGGCCTATCCTCGCCGCCCATACGGCACAGACGGCCAGCGCGGTCGCCCATGCCCCGAGTATCGCCATCGCCAGATCCGTGCTCGCCCCTGGTCCCGACACCATCGCCCCGGCACAGACGGCCAGCACTAGTGCGAAGGGGGCGGACACGGATGCCATGTACGCCAAGGGGTAGCTTTTGACCCTGAGCTCATAGGGGTCGCCCGTGTAAGGAAGGCCAAGCTTGTTGCAGGTGCGCTCCGCATCCACAGCCGAGAGGAAGTACATCCCAAAGACTATGGCTATGAACGAGGCGATTATCATATACTCGTCCGGCTCCGACCGGTAAATGGTTAGTAGCAGGAGGTCCCCCGACGCGAGCGCGCACCCCCAGAGGAACATCGCCCCCTTCCTGTATTGGCGCAGGTACAGGTGCGCCGCCCCTGGGACGAGCACCGAGCAGAACGCCGCCGTCGGCCTGTTCCTCCCCTCCCCATGGCCGTCCGTCAACAGGAAAGGGGGCACGGCCAAGAGCAGGATCAGGGACGAAAGGATGACGCGCATGCTCCCTGTATGCAGGCCGCCTGCGAACAGGGCGATAAAAACGAGCGCCGTCGCGGCCGATGCCATCTTCCTGGGCGTCATGTCATCCGTGGGAACGGCAAAGAGGTATTTATCCGGTCCCGATAGGCTCATAGGCGGGCGGGGTGGAGGACATGCATTTAATCAGCACCGACCGCATACGGGGGGGTGTGCAGACGACCACCGCGATAGTGTGCCCGAGGAACCCGATCAACGCGGCGTTGCTGACGGAGCTTGAGAAGGTCACGGGGGGCAGGGTGCTTAAGATAATCGGCAGCGACAGGAAAGCCGATCTTACACGTTACGACAGGGTCATCGTCGTCTACCAGTACTCGGTGTCCTCCATAAACAAGGACTTCGCCCGGTTCCTCGAGGGCGGCGGTTGCCCGAAGGATGCGGCGCTGGTCGTCGACATCCCGGCGTTCTACATCGACAGCGGGGTGGACTGGGCGGGAGGGGCGAAGGGCCTGATAGCTTTCTTCTCTTCATGGCGGGGGGAGGCGGAGGCGAGGGTGGCGGTGATGGACTCAGGGGGCGTGAGCGAGACGCTCCTGGGGAAGTATGCGGAGCGGATGGGGGCCGAGTACCTGGGGGCGTTGAACAGGTCCAACCTGTCGAGGTGCGACGCGGCGGTCGTGTTCGACACGAAGATAGGCTTCCATGAGAACATGAGCGCCAGGAGGGCGAACCTGCACATGGCGTCAGGGGCGTTCCTTTTCGCGGTCGGTGCGCTGTCGGTGTACGCCATAGCGAATCGGGACATGTACCCCATCATGGCGGCATTGTTCGGACCGGCCCTGGGGTCGCTCCTGTTCTATGTGGGCTACCGCACCAGGAAGTTCCTCCGATGGAACGGGGGCAACGACGATGCGGAGGCGGTGATAGGGCCGCCCCACACATGGACGTACCCCTACGTGGAACCAGTCGCGAAGAGGGTGTACCTCGCGTCCTTCCCGCTGATGGTCCTGCCGACGGCCGCCAGCGGGGCCGTGGCGGTTCTATATTTCGCGGAAGAGGGGGGCGGGCTCGGCGCGGGGCCAGTATTCATGTTAGCACTGGCGGGTATATCGACAGTCATGGCCCTGCTGACGGTGCTGACGGCGGGAAGGATCCAGGGTCTGTCCGGCGCGGGGGA
>WRNL01000094.1 GCA_009776625.1 Methanomassiliicoccaceae archaeon
CCATGCGGCGTCGGAGTACCTGCCGTGCCTGGGGAAGGAGTTCCTCCAGGCCGAGTGCGAGACCGGCTCGGCGAACATGATGTACGGCGCGGCGAGCGCCGGCAAGAAGGTCATGTCCGCCTCGTCCGGCCCAGGCATGAGCCTGATGCAGGAGGGGCTGTCGTACCTCGCCGGGGCGCAGCTGCCGGCGGTCGTCGTCGACATCATGCGCGCCGGCCCCGGGCTGGGCAACATATACCCAGAGCAGGGGGACTACAACCAGGCCGTCAAGGGCGGCGGGCACGGCAACTACAGGAACATAGTCCTGGCGCCCGCCTCCGTCCAGGAGATGTGCGACCTGACGATACTGGCTTTCGACCTCGCTTTCAAGTACAGGAACCCGGCCGTGGTGCTGGCGGACGCCGTCCTCGGCCAGATGATGGAGTCCATAGCCGTTCCGGAGAAGGCCAAGGGGGCCCCTGACACCGACGGGTGGGCCGTCAAAGGCGACGCCAGGACAAAGGGCAACCTGATATGCTCAATATACCTCGACGCGGAGAGGCAGGAGAGGCACAATTTCATATTGGAAGAGAAGTACGAGGAGATGAAGAAGGAGGCGATGTCCGAGTCCTACCTCACGGAGGACGCGGACATAATCCTCACAGGGTACGGCACCAGCGCCAGGATAGCGAGGTCGGCGGTCGACGCCCTCAGGGACAAGGGGGTGAAGGCGGGCCTGTTCCGCCCCGTCACCCTGATGCCGTTCCCCGCCGAGGCGCTTAACGCCTGCGCCTCGGGGAAGAGGGTGGTCGTCGTCGAGATGAGCAACGGGCAGTATCGGGACGACATCCTGCTGCACCTCGAAGACAGAGGGGAGGTCACATTGTTCAACAGGATGGGGGGGAACCTGCCGAAGGTCGCTGACCTTGTGGAGGCCGCCCGTAAAGCTGTGGAGGGGGGAGCATGATAAAGAGATCCACAGGCCTCTACGAGGAGTTCACCCGCAAGGGCGGGGAGGCCGTCCGCGCCACGCACTACTGCGCGGGGTGCGGGCACGGTATAATACTAAAGCTGATAGGCGAGGCCATGGCTGACCTGGGCATCCAGGACGACGCCGTCTTCGTGGGCCCGGTGGGCTGCGCCACCTTCTGCTACTACTACTTCGACTGCGGCCACATATCCGCGCCGCACGGTAGGGCGTCCGCGGTGGCCACCGGCGTGTCGAGGGTCCTGCCCGACAAGCCCGTCATCGCCTACCAGGGGGACGGGGACCTGGGGGCGATAGGCTTCAACAACGCGTTCCAGGCGGCCAACAGGGGGGACAACTTCGCGCTGTTCTTCGTGAACAACTCGATCTTCGCCATGACGGGGGGGCAGATGGCCCCCACCACGCTGGAGGGGCAGGTGACCACGACGACCCCCTACGGGAGGGACACGGTGAAGGCGGGCCACCCCCTGAAGGTGTGCGAGGTGTTCGAGACCCTCGAGGCCCCCGTGTTCATCGAGAGGGTGTCGGTCGCCGACACGAAGAGGATAATGCAGGCGAGGAAGGCCATAAGGAAGGCCCTCCAGATCCAGAAGGAGAAGAAGGGCTTCGCGTTCGTCGAGATACTCTCCCCCTGCCCGAACAACATGAGGGAGGATCCCGTAAGGGCCGCCGAGGCGTTCACCGAGGCTATGGAGAGGACCTACCCCCTGGGCAACTTCAGGGACCGCTCCGATGCGGCCGCCCCCCTGCCGAAGGGCGTCCCCGCGAGGACGGAGGCGGAGCTGGTCGGGGGCGGGAAGGAGTCGGTGGCGATGAGGGCCGACCCGGCGTTCAAGGAGCGGAGGTTCAAGTTCTCCGGGTTCGGGGGGCAGGGCATACTCAGCCTGGGGCTGGTGGTCGCCGAGGCGGCGGCCTCAGAGGGGAGGTTCGTGTCCTGGATGCCCAGCTACGGGCCCGAGCAGAGAGGGGGATCCGCCTCCTGCTCCGTCAGGGTCGGGGGCAAGGAGATAGGGTCGCCGACGATAGACGACCCCGATGTGCTGGTCGCCATGAACCAGCCGGCGCTGGAGAGGTTCGCCCCCGCCGTCGCGGATGGGGGGACGGTCATATACGATTCATCGATAAAGGCGGACATGAGGTTCCCGGACGGGGTCAGGGCGGTGCCGTTCCCCGCCTCCTCCATAGCGAACGAGAACGGCGTCCCCAAGGCAGGGAACACCGCGTTCCTCGGTGCCATGGCCGGGCTCGGCCTCCTGCCCTTCGGGGACGGCAGCATAAGGGCCGCGCTCGCCGAGAGCATGTCCTCCAGGCCGTCCCTCGTGGAACCGAACATGAGGGTGTTCGAGGCCGCCAAGAGGTGGGTGTCGGATAACCCCCGGGGGTGAGCGCCGCCGTGCGCCGCACCGACAGGTCCGGCCCATCGGGCCCATGGCTCAGTTCTTCAGGCACCCGATAGGCACGACATAAACGCCATCTTTTCCGTTATGGCATTTGAGGGTTTTCCGTTATGGCATTTGAGGGTTTTCCGTTATGGCATTTGAGGGTTTTCCGTTATGGCATTTGAGGGGTTTCCGTTATGGCATTTGAGGGGTTTCCGTTATGGCATTTGAGGGTTTTTTATTATGGAATTTGAGGCGTATATCCAACTTAGCCAGACAACGCCTAACCATCGTTCAGTTTCAGTTGCAGACCCATGACGCTGCGCCTGTATCCTCGTTCTGTATGTCAATGCTCATGCCGACCCCCTGTTGCGTGTTGACTCAGGGCATGTCCGCACACCCCAAACGCCCTCGGTGCGGGCGCGGCGCCTGGTCACGCCTTTCGCCCCCCGCTCCGAACCAACGGCGCCACAGGCCCCTACGACCCACCCCCGCCTTGCCGGCGCTCTCTAACGCTCGCTGGTCATCCCGGCAAGCCGCCGAACCCATTATTAATCGAACAGGCTATATCACCCCAAAGCCGACGGAGGAAGGCTGGATGGACGACACAAACAAGCTGGGTTCAAGGATTCAAACGTACAGGGAGAGGCTGGGCATCACCCAAGAGGAGCTCGCAGAGAGGACGGGGACGGACGCCGATTTCATCAGGGGCGTCGAGGGCGGGGACACCTACCCGGCGGTGGGCTCGCTGATAAAGCTGTCCAGGGCCCTCGGCAAGCGCCTCGGGACGTTCACGGACGACATAGTCGTGAAGGACCCCCTCATAACCAAGGCCTCCGAGAGGAAGGAGGAGGGCTCCGCCCAAGGGAAGTCCCATTACCATTACTTCCCCTTGGGCAAAGGTAAGACCGACAGGCACATGGAGCCGCTGTTCATAAGGATCGACCCGGAGTGCGGGGAGCCCCTGTCGTCCCACGAGGGGGAGGAGTTCATCATGGTCATCTCAGGGGGTATCGAGCTGACCTATGGCAGGGAGGCCCATAGGCTGGGCCCCGGCGACACGGTGTACTACAACTCCCTCATACCCCACAAGGTCAGCGCCGCTGATGGCCGCCCGGCGGAGATATTCGCCATGATATACGTCCCATTCTGAGTGGTCGCCATGCCGAGGGAAGAGATAACGAGGGACGCGACGCTGGGGACGCTGCTGGACGAGATCGTCGCCAGATGCCCGGACAACGACGCCGTGGTTTACGTGGACAGGGGATACAGGCAGACATGGAGGGAGTTCAAGGCGACCGTGGACGACATAGCGAAGGGGCTGATGGCCATGGGGGTCCAGAGGGGGGAGAAGGTGGCCCTGTGGGCGACGAACGTCCCGCACTGGGTCGCCCTGCAGTTCGCCACAGCCAAGATAGGCGCGATACTCCTGACGATAAACACCAACTACAAGTCCGCGGAGATCGACTACGTGATCCGCCAGTCCGAGACGGAGAACATCTTCATCATCGACGGCTGCAAGGACACCGACTACGTGGGGACGCTGTACGAGCTTATACCCGAGCTGAAGGCCCAGCCGAGGGGGATGCTCAGGGCGGAGAGGTACCCAAGCCTCAAGAGGGTCATGTTCCTCGGGTCCGAGAAGCACCGGGGGATGTTCTCCATGCCGGAGGTGATGGCCATGTCGTGCCAGGTCACGGAGGAAGAGTACAGGGAGAGGCAGGAGGGCCTGAGCGCCCATGACGTGGTGAACATGCAGTACACCTCCGGCACCACAGGCTTCCCGAAAGGGGTCATGCTGACCCACCACAACATAGGCAACAACGGCTACTGGGTCGGCGTGAACCAGAACTTCACGCCCGACGACCGGGTCTGCCTGCCGGTGCCTCTCTTCCACTGCTTCGGCTGCAGCCTGGGGGTCATGGCGTGCGTGAACCACGGGGCGGCGATGGTCATCCTGGAGGAGTACGACCCGTTGATCGTGATGACGTCCGTCGAGAAAGAGAGGTGCACCGCCCTCTACGGCGTCCCCACGATGTTCATATCGGTGATGGAGCACAAGATGTTCGACAAGTTCGACTTCAGCACGCTGAGGACCGGCATAATGGCCGGCTCCCCCTGCCCCACCAAGACGATGGAGGAGGCGGTCAGCAGGATGAACATGAGGGAGGTGACGATCGTCTTCGGGCTCACCGAGTCGTCCCCTGGGATGACCCAGTCCAGGTACGATGAGCCGAGCATCGCGAGGAAGTGCTCCACCGTGGGGAAGGCCATGACCGGGGTCGAGGTGGACATAATCGACCCAGAGACAGGGGCGGCCTGCGGGCCCGGCATCCCGGGGGAGTTCTGCTGCCGGGGGTACAACGTGATGAAAGGGTACTACAACATGCCCGAGGAGACGGCCAAGGCGATAGACGCGGACGGGTGGCTGCACTCGGGGGACATCGGGGTCAAGGACGAGGAGGGCTACTTCTCCGTCACCGGTAGGATGAAGGACATGATCATAAGGGGAGGGGAGAACATCTACCCGAAGGAGCTGGAGGACTTCATACACCACATCGAGGGCGTCAACGACGTCCAGGTGGTCGGCGTCCCCCACCGCAAGTACGGGGAGGTCCCCGGCGCGTTCATAATCCTGAAGAAAGGGTACGACCTGACCCCCGACGACATCAAGGACCACTGCCGCGGGAAGATCGCCAAGTACAAGGTCCCCGCGCACGTCGCCTTCGTCAAAGAGTACCCCATGACCGCCAGCGGAAAGATCCAGAAGTACAAGCTCAGGGAGCTGTCGGCCCAGCTGTGGCCGGAGGAATGACGCAGATCAGGCGGCAGGCGTCATTCTGCGCCCCGCTCCCGGGCGAGGCAGCGCTCTATGAAGCCCATGGCAAGCGGCACGTACTCGTCCGCCGGTATGAGGTGGCCCGCCCCCTCCAGGACCACCGCATCGCACCCCGGTATGGATCCCGAGAGGCGGAGCCCCTCCTCGCACTCGACGGTGGCGTCCCGGCTGCCGTGTATCAGCAGCGTGGGGACGCGTATCCCCCTCGCGAGGTCGGTCATATCGGAGGCTCCCATCGCCTCGATCTGGTACCTAAGGCCCGTCAAATCCCTGAAGCCGTAGGACCTGACTCCCTTCCCCGCGCCCTCCCTCCCCTTGAAGAACTCCTCCGTGTAGCAGATGCAGTTCAGCACCTTCGCGAAGTACTCGGTCGGCATCCCCCCCTCGGCCGCGTCGATCATGGACGTCACGATGTAGTTGAACCTGGAAGGTCTGTACCGGTATGACGAGACGAGGACCAGCGCGGTCACCCTCTCTGGCATCAGCAGCGCGGCTTTCTGAGCTATGTGCGACCCCATGGACCACCCGAGCAGGCTCACCCTCCCCAGCCCCAGCTCGTCAACAAGGCGCACGATGTCGTCGGCTATGTTGTCCAGCGTGAACCTCCCGTTGTAGAGGGTGTTCCCAGCGCCCCTGTTGTCTATCTTTATGAGGGTGAACCGCTTGGAGAGCATCTCCGAGGCCCTCCTCCAGAACCCCACGTCCCCCCCGAAGCCCGTGATCAGTATCAGCGGCGGCCCGCAGCCCTCCATGTCGTAGTACAGGCTTATGCCGTTGACGTTCGCATATGGCATAAATGCCCCATCGAGCAAGGTATTAAAGCGTTTCTGTGCCCGGGGTTCGACGGCTGACTATGTTCCAGGAGTGGTTTGGCTGGCGGCGCGTAGCGGCGGCTACGGCATATGGCGGACACCGATCCCCCGTGGAGAAAGCATATCGAGGGCCTCCGCATTGAAAATCACAGATATATATCGGAGGCGGTG
>WRNL01000095.1 GCA_009776625.1 Methanomassiliicoccaceae archaeon
CAAGCGTCTGGGAGTCCTACTCCGCCTTCGCCAACTCCTTCGGGGGCACGATCGTGCTGGGCCTCGAGGAGGCGGAGGGCGGCGCGTTGAGAGCGGTGGGCCTGAAGGACGCGGACAAGACGGTGAACGACATCTGGAACGCCATCAACAACCCGCAGAAGGTGAGCCGCAACATACTGGTGTCGGACGACGTGAGGGTGATCGTGCACGATGGGAGGAGGATGGTCTCGATCGACGTCCCCCGTGCCGACAGGCACGACCGCCCAGTGTACGTGAACGGCCAGGTCAACAACGGCACTTTCCGCAGGAACGGCCCGAACGACTACAAGTGCTCCATGCCCGAGATAGCCGGGATGATGCGGGACAACACGGACACCGCCCTCGACTCGCACGCCCTCGACGGCTTCGACATGGGCGACATAGACGGGGGGGCGCTCTCCCGGTACAGGTCGCTTATGAAGGCGAACGACGAGGGGCACGTGTGGTCCGCCCTTCCCGACTCGGAGTTCCTCAGGCTCATAGGCGCCGCCGAAAAGGACGCCGGGGGGGAGCTCCGCCCCACGCAGGCGGGCCTGTTGATGTTCGGGCTCGAGTACAGGATATCGAAGGAGTTCCCGGACTACAAGGTGGATTACCTCGAGCATGTCGACCCTGGGGCGGACTGGGAGTACAGGATAGTGTCTGGGGACGGCAGGTGGACGGGGAACCTGTTCGACTTCTACGTCAACGCCGCGAACCGCCTGAAACTTTCCATCGGCAGGCCCTTCGCGATAGGCGACGGCTGGAGGAGGGTCGACGACACAGACATAGACAAGGCCGTGAGGGAATCCCTCATCAACGCGCTGATACATGCGGACTACCGCGGCCGGATGGGGGTCAGGGTCGAGGTCAGGCCGGGCGTCGTGACGGTCAGGAACCCCGGCCTTTTCCGTATGCCTATCCGAGATGCCGAGGCGGGGGGGCGCAGCGACCCCCGCAACCCGACCCTGGCCAAGATGTTCACTTTGACCGGCGTGGCAGAGCGGGCAGGCAGCGGCCTGTACCGCATAATCGAGACCTGGAAGAGGAACGGCTTCGAGCCGCCCCGGATAGAGGAGAGCCTCATCCCCCCCACCGTGAAGGTCACGCTGCCGATGAGGATGGACCCGAAGACCACGTCGATACCGGACGAGGAGCGGGTCTTGGGGCTGATCAGGTCGGACGGCGGCATATCCCTGGACAAGGTCTCAAAGGAGACCGGCCTCTCGAGGTCGAAGGTGGACAGGATCGTCAAGGGGCTGAGGGAGTCCGGGAGGCTGGAGAGAACAGGGGGGAAGAAGGGTGGGCATTGGATAGTCAGATGAGCCAGCGTCTGCCTCCTCGACTGTTGACTACAAAACTCCCAACGTCATTTCAACGTCATTTCAACGTCATTTCAACGTCATTTCAACGTCATTTCAACGTAATTTACAACGTAATTTACAACGTAATTTACAACATATTTTGGCTCTCTATGTTTTAGGGTGGATGAGGGACTGTTCCCGCATGCTCGAACATGCCCTCTGCCCGCCCAGGAGCCTTCGCGCCTTACACGCACCCGCTCTGAAACCGACGGGGCCACCTTTCGCCGGATCCTCGGTGACGTGACGTCTCGGGGGCCACGGGCACGGCCGTCCGCCGCTTCGGCGGCATCCGCACGGCATCCCCGTCAGAGGTCCAGGCTGTCCTCGTCCAAAAGGAATTGCCTGATGCCGATCGTGACCACCCCGTTCTCGTCCCTCTTGGGATATGTGTCGTCGCCGACGACGACGACCTTCTTGAACGAGTCCCTGACCTTGAGGAACGGCCTGATCTCCTGGTCCTCCTTGTCCTTCTCCGGCATCCTGTACGCCGACTGTATGTAGTATCTCTGGCTTCCTTTGTTCGCTACGAAATCAATCTCCATCTGCACGTATCCCGTCGTGTCCCCATTCGTGGGCCTGGCCTCGACGACGCCCACGTCCACGGAGAAGCCCCTGGACCTGAGCTCGTTGTAGATTATGTTCTCCATGATATGGGTCTCCTCCTGCTGTCTGAAATTGAGCCTGGCATTGCGGAGGCCCGCATCGGCGGCATAGTATTTCGACGGGGTGTCGAAATACCTCTTCCCGCGGATGTCGTATCTTTTGGACCTTTCGAAGAGGAACGATTCCTCCAGGATCTCCAGGTACCGGCTCACGGTCTCGTTGTCGATCGCGGAACGGTTCACCGTCTTCAAGGTGTTGGATATCTTCAAAGGGTTCGTCAACGAGCCGACGGACGAGCAGAGAAAGTCCACCATCATATCCAGTTCACCCTCTAATCTTATGTCGTTCCTTTCTTTGATGTCCTTCAGATACACTTCCTTCATGAGATTCTGCAGATACGCGGTCTTCTCCTCGTCGTCCGTTTTCGTGAGCAGCTCGGGCATGCCCCCGAACCTGCGGTACAGTTTCCATGCCTCCTCCTCCCTGCCCGGGTATGCGGTCGCGAACTCGGAGAACGAGAACGGGCGTACCCTGACCTCGTCCCCCCTTCCCCTGAACTCCGTGATTACGTCCTTCGACAGCATCTTGGAGTTGCTGCCCGTCACGTAGATATCGATATCCGGGATCTGGCGGAGCCCGTTCAGGACGTCCTCGAAGCCCCTCACGTACTGGATCTCGTCCAGCATGACGTAGCATCTTCTGCCGTTCACGCGTTCGACGACTTCCTCGTATAACGCCATGGGCTCGCGAAGGCGCATGTTCGGGATGGCATCCAACGCTATCGCCACGATGTTGTCGGGTTCGACGCCCTCGGACATCAGATGGTCTCTGAAAAGTTTGAAAAGGAGATAGGATTTGCCGCACCGCCTTATCCCTGTGACGACCTTCACGGAACCGTTCCATTTTTTCTTTATGAGCCTGTTCAGGTACCTGTCCCTTTTTATCTCCATGATGTCGCCGCTCCCGTATAACCGCAAAATACTGTATATTGCATTTTTTTGCGACTATTAAAACGTATGGGCGCAAGCTGGCACGTCGGGAAACAATTGTACTCGACATCGGCAGCGTTCATCCGACATTTGTCAAAGATCCGCAAAGGTGACGCCCGTGCCGCTTGCCCGTGGCTCCGGCAACATGGGCTCGGCCCCGCGCCCCGCCCCTGCGGGCCGCGCCTCGAGGGGGATGCCGTCGAAAGCGTCCCCGACCGTCCTGTACGCCGGCAGGCCGAGGATGTTGGAGGACGGGCAGTGGGTGACGGGCGGCAGGCCGACGTGGCCCAGCCGCTTGTCGCAGCCTATGAAGATCATGCGCTTGCGCATCTGCGGGGTCCCGTAGTCCGCCGCGCACAGGACGCCCGACGACACGTTGTACCCCATCCCCCGCATATGCTCCAGGACCTGCCTCAGCAGCCCGCCCTTGTCGACGGAGGCGATGTTGGGCACGTTCTCCATCACGAAATAATCCGGCCGTATGTCCCCGACGAACCGCAGGAACTCGAATATGAGCGTCCCGCGGGGGTCGCACAGCGCCTTCTGCTTCCCGGCCTGGGAGAAGGCCTGGCAGGGCGGCCCCCCGAAGACGATGTCGGGGGAGGCCCCTATGCCTGTATTCTCTCTCCAGTACCCGAGCGGGTCCCCCACCTCCGTGATGTCCTGCTGGCGGACCGCGGTCGAAGCCCCCTTGTACCCGGACAAGGTGTCGCACGCATCCTTCCAGGAGTCCATCGCAAGGGGCACGCCTATGCGGCACCCGCCGTTCTCCGCATTGCCGGCGCCGATGTCCAGACCCCCTGCGCCCGAGAACAGGCTGAAGGCGGAGAGGGGCCCTCCCCTGCCGTTCGACACGGCGTGTTCCAGCAAACGGCCGAATACAGCCGTAGCCAGCTCCACGGGCACCGCGTTCCCGACCTGTTGCTGGGTGCTTGTCAGGGATCCCTTGAACTCCAGCTCGTCGGGGAGCCCCTGGAGGCGCGCCGCCTCCCTGACGGTTATGAAACGGTCTGCGTACGGGTGGACGAACTTGTTGAACACGAACCCCGTCACAGTGAGGGACGGCTTGGACGGGTCCAGGCGTATCATCCTGAGGTTGGGCCCGCCTTTGCGGTCGGGATCCTCTTTGACATAGTACTTGAAGCTCCTGTGCCACAGGTCCTCGGGCAGGTCCTGCATCTTCTGTCCTATCTTCAAGGACTCGATGCGCTCCTGGACGATCCCGCCGCTATTGCGTGAGATGTGGTTATGAAACATCATTCCCTCCCAAAATCAAATAGGGCTGATAGCCATTTGTCCCTTATATCGCATTTTGTGAACGATATTATTCCATCAAACAGGTTGTATACCGCTGTTTCAGAGTCCAGGTCGCCTGCTGTCTGGACCTCGGTTGACTCACATACCGCCCAGACCACATTGTGGATGGGCAACAGATACTCCCCATAATGCCGCACCGCATGGACATTGGAAATGAGTGCGGTTCGTACTTGCCGTTTCGATGATGGTTTGAACTCCGAACCGAGTTTCAACACCTGATATGTTCCTTTTTTTATGTCATCGGTCCTGTCCATCCCCACGCTTGTTTTTCCGTCGGACACGGACTCATACCCGGAGCCCCTGCGGGACGGCCACGTGTCCGGGCGGGGAACAGGCTGTCCGCAGCCGTTCGTAAGCCAGAAGGATGGAACGTCTCTCGCCCTCTTCCCATATGCGTCGAACGCTTCACACCAATAGCCGTAATAATGTCCAAAGAACGATCCATTATCCCTTATGACATCGCATATAGCATGCAGAAACGGGTCTGCCCCTGTCCAGTCCACATGAACCCCATATGTTCTTTCCTTGTGCTTCTCCGTCTGCGGAAAGAAAATGCTCAGCTCTGATTCTTTAAAGAATGGGTTGTCTGATAAGGAGTGCCCCGCACTGACCGTGTTCCCCCCTACCATCTCAGTCTGTCTATCGCAACTGACGGATATCGGGAGCGTCAGCAGGGGTGCTGCTTTCACTTCCGCCAGCAGTATGCTATCAGAAATGGGGTCGTGGATTATCACGTCAACCGGTTCAGACGCCTTGTAAACTATGGCACTGTTCCCTTTCTTTTTGAATGCGTGCTGCAGGATGGCACACAGTATCTCCAGTGTAATCGTCCCAATGCGTCCAGACTCTGGCTTGTTCCCATTAGCGAATACGAATTTGCCTTTAGACAAGCATCGCGGGCATGTGTTTGTGAACGGATATAACAACAGCGTTGGTTCTTCAGAGCAATACGTCCATCCCCTGTGTGTCATTGATTGATAGTATTCTGAGGAAACCAGAAGGTCGAATGTAGCCGCCAGGATGAGCCCCCATTCAGCATTGTTTTTTTGTGTGTAGTCGTATGCCAGATTCAATATATCCTCAACGATTAGCGTCGATTGTTTCCCAAGGGTCATTGGACGTACTGAACTGAGTATAGCCTCCACTTCAGCCCCCCGCCCGCATTCATCAGAATTCATTGACATCGACAACTACCAGATGACAACTGAGTATTATTCATTTTTCTTCTTGGGCAATTAGCAGGACTATATTGCAGGTTCTCTAAGTACTCCATTGATAGGCTGGAGAAGAGTGAGAGGGAAAGGAGATTCATGCGGCGCGAGGGGAGCAGGAGGAACGGGGTCTGGATCGTCCTCAACTGACCGGCGGCCCTTCCCGCGGATGACGCTGGCTCAGTCGAACTCCACCATGTCGTTGTGGGTGACCTCGAACTTCACTCCCGCCGAGTTCAGGAGGCCGCTTATAAGGTCGGTCATCCTGGACATGTCGGTGGACTTGTTGTACGCCTTCAGGTAGAGCTCCTTCCTGCCGATGGGGAAGATCAGCCTCATCCTACCCTTCCTGTTGTACCCCTCGGGCTTGCGGTTGCGCTCGAGGTCCGCCATGTTCATCTCGATGAACATCTGCAGGATCTCCTCCTCCTCCGGCGTCTGCCCTATCTCCTCGAGCAGGGCCTTCAGGATCTCCGGGAACACGGGCGCGAGGTCCTTGTAGTCAGACTTGCCTTTGAGAACGAAGTGGACGCTGAAGACCTTCATCCCTTGACACTAAGCACAACATTTATTTATGTGTTCTTAAGGCGGCCGGAGGCCGCCGTCAGGGGGCGAGGCAGTCGACCGGCACCACGGCTACGCCGTCC
>WRNL01000096.1 GCA_009776625.1 Methanomassiliicoccaceae archaeon
AGTTTTATAAGCGGCCCCGCCCATAATGGACACGGTCTGCGTTTCTCTGTTTCAGCGAACTGATATCGCAGACCAACTTTTAATACGGGCGGATTTGACACACCGGCGTCTTCCATAGAAAAGATAACTTCAATGATGAGAGATCACGCTCAAAACAGCCTGCCCGCCAATAGTCGCGAGTGGGGTTTATTCCCTCTGCTGTGAAACGCATCCGGATTGCTTTTTATAGCCTGTTTGCCGCAGTGGATTCAGGGCGCGTGGGCATGTTCTATAAGCGGGGCTCAGTGCGCGTCGACAGTCGCGGACGGATACGGACGCAGCGGGGAAAATTATGGAAGTGGGACGGCCCCGCCCTGCGGATCCAGTTCATTTCGGGCAGGGGGATCTGTTCCGGCGCCGAGGGAGTCCGGTCAAGTGTCGATTGGCGGATCCGGCTGACGCAGAGCTTCGGCCGCGGACGAGGATGCCCGCACGACCAAGACAACGTCTCAACGAGCGCTCCGAAGAGGCCTGTACTAACTGTCAAACTCCAGGTCCAAGACCAACTACCTGATACTGTTGAGGCATAGGCCGATTCTCCCGTGGTTTAGACGCCCATGCCATATTACAAAAACCCCATGGCCCACCCCCACCACCACTCCGCTTGGATCCCGCAAGAGCCAAAAAAAGCAGAATCGTGTGCCGGCGAGAGCCAGGAACATGGATGCCGCGGTGAACAGCATAAATATCTGAATCAGGATGTGCGGCCATGACTGACGACAACACAGAGGCCGTCATAAGGAAGTACGCCCTGCAGAACGCGGTGTTCTTCAAAGGCGCCGCGAACCCCAAGGCCGTCGTAGGGAAGGTGCTCGGCGAGAACCCCGAGTACAGGAGCAGGGCGGCGGAGATCACCCCCCTCATAGAGTCCATAGTGTCGGAGGTCAACAGGATGCCGCTGGAGGAGCAGGCCAAGGCGCTCGGGGAGATCGACTCCTCAATGCTAACCAGGGAGAAGAAGGAGAGGGCCTACGAGCTGCCGGAGCTGAGGGCCGCCGTCGAAGGCGGGGTCGTGATGAGGATCGCGCCGGGGCCGTCAGGCCCCCTGCACATAGGGCACACGCGGGTTTCCATACTGAACGACGAGTACGTCAGGAGGTACAAGGGGAGGCTGATAGCCAGGTACGAGGACACCAACCCGGAGAAGATCGACCCCGAGGCGTACGACATGATACCGGAGGACCTCGACTGGCTGGGCGTGAAGGTCCACGAGAGCGCTGTGCAGTCGGACAGGTTCGAGATATACTACGACCACACCCGGAGGCTCATGGAGATGGGCGAAGCGTACGTCTGCACCTGCGACGGCGACGACTGGAGGAAGATGAAGGAGGAGCAGAGGGAGTGCCCCTGCCGCGGCCTCCCCGTCGAAACGCAGCTGGAGAGGTACGACAGGCTCCTGAGCGGAGGCTACGAGGAGGGCGGCGCGGTGGCGGTCGTCAAGACGGACATCGCCCACCCCAACCCCGCCGTCAGGGACTTCGTCGCCCTCAGGGTGGTCGCCCACCCCCACCCGAGGACCGGCGACAGGTACCGCGCATACCCGATGATGAACCTGTCCGTCGCCATAGACGACCACCTCATGGGCGTGACGCACGTGGTCCGCGGGAAGGACCACCTCAACAACACGCTCAGGCAGGAGTACATCTTCGGCTACTTCGGCTGGAAGAAGCCCGAGTACTACCACTACGGGCTGGTGAACATCCCCGACGCCGTCCTGAAGACGTCGCTGATCAAGGAGGGCATAAGGTCAGGGGAGTACGCGGGGTGGGACGACGTCAGGACAGGGACGGTGAGGGCCATGAGGCGGAGGGGCATAAGGCCGGAGGCCGTCAGGAGGTACTGGGTCGAGAGCGGGATCAAACCCGTCGACATACAGTTCTCGTGGGAGAACCTCTACGGGATGAACCGCGACGCCATAGACGACGTCTCCAACAGGTACTTCTTCGTCGCCGACCCGGTGAGGTACGACATAGAGGGCGTCGGGGCCATCGAGGGGAGGGCGCCGCTCCACCCCGACCATCCCGAGAGGGGGGGCCGCGACTACCGCGTCGAAGGGAGCAGGACGGTGTTCATCTCCGCCGAGGACTCCAAGGCGTTCGCCGCCGCCGGGCTGATAAGGCTGAAGGACCTGTGCAACCTCGAGTACGGCACCCCCGCGAAGCACGCGGGCAACGACCTGTCCGTCCTGAAGAGGGGCGCGAAAGCCGTACAGTGGGTGGGGAGGGACGGCGTCAGGGCGGAGCTGCTCATGCCCGACGGCTCTGTCCAGGCAGGTCTCGTGGAGCCCGCCGTCCTGAGCGAGAAGGGGGGCACCGTGCAGTTCGAGCGCATGGGCTTCGCCAGGCTCGAGGAAGTCGGGCCGGGCATGGTGAGGGCCGTGTTCGCGCACCGCTGATCATCCGGCGGCATCGATGAACACGGACGACGCGAGGCGCAGGCTCAGCGCGACCGCCGAGCCCTTCACGACGACGACGGCGGTGCCGTCATCCATGGACACCGTGTCCACAGACACCTCGCGGCCAGGCACGAACCCCATCATGATGAGCCGCTTGACCACCCCTGGGTCGCCGTCCTTCAGATAGGAGATCGTGCCGCTGTCCCCCGGGGCGAGGCTGGACAGCGGCGTTGTGACATCGGCCCCGTCGGAGGATGCGGCCTTGCAGGGGGAGGAGCATATCTGGCAGTCGGCGTCCACGGTCGTCCCCATCATCTGGCACATCTTGATCGCCGACTCGTCCGACAGGGCGTGCTCCATCCTGCATGCCTCCTTGTGCGCGGTCTCGCGGTCGACGTTGAGGACGTTTATGAGGAAGCTCTCGAGGACGTGGTGCTTCTTCCTGACCAGCCTTGCATAGGACAGCCCCTCCTCCGTGAGCCTCACCCCGCGGTACCTCTCGTACTCGACGAGCCCCTCGTTGGCTAGGGCCTTCAGCATCTCCGTCACGCTCGCCGGGGACACGCTCATAAAAGAGGCCAGCTCGGTGGTCTTCGCGGCGTTCTCGCCCTCGGTGAGCCGGAGTATGTTGATGAGGTAGTCCTCGCGGTTCCCGGTCGTCATCGCCGCTGTATCTGCAGGAGGATAGATAAACGTTAGGAATCTCCCAGCACGCCCGGTCAGCGCTCACATGCCAGATAAGGCGGGAATCTATACTCGTGATATAATATATCGTAAGTATAGGTCTGCCAACGGCGCATAGTGCCCTTTCGCCCGTCGCAGGGGTTCGGCCCCTGTTGCGGTCACCGCTGAAAAGATAGGCCGCCCCGCCTTGCGGCGGGGCGGTCTGATTCAGAGTTTCTTCCCGATGGCCCGCGCCTCTTCAAGAACGGCGGCATCCTTCGAGGCCGTGTCGGGCGCCCCGGCGCCGGTGAGGACGATCTTGCCGACCGGCACGAACTTGAAGGCCCCTGCCATCGTCCCCTCGACCTTGTCTGCCATCGCCCTCGCGCCCTCGGCCCCCCCGCCGCAGCTCACTACCACCGCGAGCTTCTTCCCCGGCCCTATGTTGGGCGCGAAGTCCTGCCCCATGAAGCTGTAGAACCTGTCCTGGAGGAGCCTGAACTGCCCGTTCGCCTCCCCGAAGTAGGTGGGGGTCGACAGTATCAGCCCCTCGGCGTTCCTGATCTCGTTGAGTATCTCCGCATGGTCGTCCTTCACGACGCATGCGCCGGAGGCCTTGCAGCCCATGCAGGCCTGGCAGCCCTTCGCGTTGGAGAGGGAGTTGAGGTGGTACGTCTTCACGTCCTTGCCGTTCTCCTTCGCCGCCTCCACCATCGCCTCCACAATCGTGCTCGTGTTCCCCTTCTTACGGGGGCTTGCTATCACTGCGACTATCGTCATATAATCACCACTAACAAAATGATAGTAGTGATATTTAATGGTTGTCAGTCAGGAATAAATACGCCCATCGCGTAGCTCATGCCATGGATGGAAGGACACGCGGTCCGAGGATAGACTGCGCGGTGGACGCGGCCATGGCCGTGATCGGGGGGAGGTGGAAGGCCACGATCCTGTGCAAGCTGCACATGAAGGGCCCCCTGCGGTTCAACCAGATCATGAGGGAGCTCGAGGCCATCTCCCCCCGCATCCTGACCAAGCAGCTGAGGGAGATGGAGGACGACGGGCTGGTCCTGAGGACGGTCAGGGCGGAGGCGCCCGCCTCCGTGGAGTACTCCCTGTCGGAGAGGGGGAGGACGCTGATCCCCGCGCTGAGGATCCTCGCCGCATGGGGCAACGAGAACATGTTCAGGTGCAACGTCCATATTGACGAGGGCGCCCCCGCCCCTGCGGCAACGCCGCATTGACGCCCCTCAAACTCTTTTTATCCTAATGAGGTACACGTTGAGGGCGAACAGGGCCGCGCAGAAGCATGCCAGCACGGCGAGCGACTCCCAGGGGAAGTCCCACCCGAGCGAGGACGCCCTGACGGCGACGCTGGAATGGGTGAGGGGCAGGGCGTAGAGCGCGGTCTGGAACGCGGGGGGCAGGCTGTCGATGGAGAAGAAGGTGCCGCACAGGAAGGTCATCGGGAGGATGACGAGGTTGCTGAACGTGGCCATGCTCTGGTGGGTGTTGGAGATGAAGGCCATGGTGACCCCCATGAAAGAGAAGGTGAGGCAGGACAGCGTTATCGTGACCGCGTACAGCGGGGTTAGGTGCAGGTGCTCCGGCGCCATCGCGACCCCGATGGCGAAGATTATGCTGCTGCTCACCAGCCCCCTGATCGCGCCGTGCAGGGACTTCCCGAGGACGACGGAGGGCGTGCCGAGGGGGCACATCAGCACCTCGTCCAGCGAGCGGTAGTACAGGCGCTGGATGTTCAGCCTGGTGGAGACCGCCGTGAAGGAGGCGGACAGGGACGTCAGCGCGGCTATCCCCGGTATTATGAAGGCTATGTACGGCAGGCCGTCGACCTCCAGCCCCCTCCCCAGCCCGAAGCCGAACGCAAGGAGGTACAGGAGCGGCCCCATGACGCTCGATATGAGTATGTTCAGGGCGTTGTGCCTCATGAACTTCAGGTCCCCCCACATGACGTAGTAGACCTCCCTAAGGAATTCCATGGTCAGCCGTCCTCCACTTTCCTGCCGGTCAGCTCGACGAAGCAGTCCTCGAGGCAGGTGTCCCTTATTAGGGCGCCGTGAGGGCCGCCGAGGCTGGACGCGAACGCCTCGGCCTCCCCCCTCGACGGGAAGTACCTGTACTGGGTGACGCGGTCGGCGTCGGGGTACTCCACGGCTACCGGCCCGACCCTCTCGCGGAGCTCGGCGGGGGTGCCGTGCGCTATGAGCCTGCCTTGGTCGATGATCCCGACCGTCCCGCACAGGACCTCGACCTCCTCTATGTAGTGGGAGGTGAGGAATATGGTCGTCCCCCCCTCGTTCAGCTTCCTTATCAGATCCCAGATGAGCCTCCTTGCCTGGATGTCCAGCCCCGCGGTCGGCTCGTCGAGGAAGAGCACCCTCGGCTCGGGGATGAGGGAGCAGACTATCGCCGCCCTCTTCTTCCACCCCCCGGAGAGGGAGTTTATCGTCCTGCCCATGTACTCCTTCAGGCCGACGTGCCCCGCGAGCGCGTCGATCCGCGCCCTCCTCTCCTTGGCGGGTATCTTGTGCATCATGGCGTGATGCATCATGTTCTCCTCGACGGTCAGGTCCTTGTCGAGGCTTATGTGCTGCTGGATGACCCCCATGAGCCTCTTCGCCTCCTTGGGCTCCTTCGTTATGTCGTGGCCGCCCACGGTGACCCTCCCCTCGGAGAAGCCGGTGAGGGTCGAAATGACCCTCACCGCTGTGGTCTTGCCGGCGCCGTTGGGGCCGAGGAAACCGAACAGCTCCCCCTCCTTTATCCTGAGGTCGAGGCCGTCTATCGCCGTCTCTTTCCCGTATCTCTTCACAAGGCCTTCGACAACTATAATGTCCTTCGTAGGGTCACCTGCCGGTATTACGCTGGAAGATATATCCAGCCTATATAATGGTTGTTGCAGGGTGGGAAGGCGTCAAGACCCAACCTAAATCTTCGGATTGTATAGGCTAGGTCATGACAGCATTATCTTGCCGCTCTTCGGCTCTTCGAGCCCGAAGAGCCCGAATATCTCCCTGACGTTCTTC
>WRNL01000097.1 GCA_009776625.1 Methanomassiliicoccaceae archaeon
CGGCGGGGCCACCCGCCATTCCCAAACACGCTTACCGGCGGCCCGGGCCGCCGGGGCCCTCTGGCGCAGGCGTGGGTATTCGGTGCGCTCGCGGCGGCGAGTTGCAACCACATGGTTAAATACATTCACCCCTGTTCACAGCCATGGCATCTTACTGTACCAACTGTGGTAAAGACATCGCCGACGGGACGAGGTTCTGCCCCGCCTGCGGGGCCGATACCATGAGCCAAGGAAGCGGGAGCGGCTATGGTGGCGGCGACTACAATAGCGGCGGATACACCCCGAGCAACAACCAGAGCTACAACCAGAGCCAAGGCCTGGGCGGGACGCTCACGGTCATAATGGTGTTCGGGGTCATATGGGCGGTTTGGTCCTTCCTTTTTGGCATAGCTTGCATAGCGATTATGGACGAGTTCCTCTACTATGGCGGGGGATTAGCCCTCACGGGTGGTCTCAGTATAGTAAGCGGATTGCTCGCCATACTGTGTTGTGTATTCATATACCAACAGAAAAACCACATGATGGCGTGCATACTCTGTCTGATTGGATCCCTCATCGGCCTGTATACAGGTTTAATATTCTGCGGGGTCATCGGCATAGTGTTCTTTATACTCATGCTGACGAAGGAGAAGAACCGTTTCAGCTCGTAAACCTGTTCGGCCCATTCGGGCCGCACTTTCTTTTTTCACTTTCTGCGCAATTACTACCCGTTGATGTTCGATTCCAGTGATTAGGATCGTTGCCACGCTATCCTGCAACACCCTACCAGGGGCATCTCGAAGACCCCCCCGATCAAGGCGGATTTGCGTGGACGGCTTGCACAAAGGTGCATCCGACTGGTGTTTCACCCCATCAAGGGAGACACAACCATGGCCTCTGATATGATCACAGGAAGAGAGGTCGCCGCTGGAATGGCGTTTACAATGCCGTCCCGTTGCGGACGAAATCGCCCCTATCCCTGTATATCAGGTACACGACGATGAACCCGACTGCCCCCACCAGTATTATTAGCCCGAGGACGGAGGACAGTATGCAAGCGATCAACGCCACGGGGTAGAGCCTCTTCGCAAGGGCGAGGGCGGCCGTCACTGCGGCAAGCACGCCGCTCGCCGCCACCACCGCGCCGAACATGAGTATCGAGGAGAGCATCTCGTCAAAAGTGATGGTGTAGCCATACTCTTCCATCAAATCCAAGAACTCCGGCATAGCCATGAACTGTTCTGTGAACGATTCCGCTACGAGCAGGATGGCCACGCCGAGTATCAGCGCAACGGCGGCCCAAGCGGCCGAAAGGACCGCCACAAGCGCCAGCGAGTTGCTTTTCTTAGGGGGCATCATATAGTGCTGCCCCTGTTGGGGGGCCTGCGGGGCGCCCCTGTTCTCCCCGCAAGCGGTGCAGAACGTGTCTGACTCTCGCAGCGGCGCGCCGCAGCCCGCGCAGAAGTTCGAGGAATGCCCTTCGTCCGTTGTCATCGGCGTTTTGTATCGCAATCACGCTATATAACCATTGACTGATCCCGTCTGGCCCTGTTTTTCGCAAGCACATTAACGACCATGCCATAAGCGATTCGAGAGTTTCGGGGACATCTCCCCACTTTTCTTGACTGTACATTGAGGCATCCACGATTGAATCACAGATTCAACGAAGCCATCACACGAATAGAAGCACTTTTTAGAACCCGCAGTTATTGATTTTATGCGGACATTTATGCGGACATTTATGCGGACATTTATGCGGACATCATCATCTGATGTTTTCCACATTGGGTGATGGGATCCATTTTCCTGTCTTATTCCCACCAAGCCTTTCTACGTACCCTTTATCGGTGAGCTTCGCCGCTGCTCTCCTCACAGTTCTCTCCGACACGCCTATGACCTCAGACATCCCATAAGCCGTGGTTATCTTACCCTCACAGATGAGCTCATATACCGCCAATTCGGTACCTTTCAAGTCGGGCATCATCAAATTCAGTATGTTTCCCGCCGTTTTTTCAGGAAGCCTGAATATCACTTTGATGATATCTCTGTCGACGATATATTCCGGGACGGGGAGGCCCATGGCTTTGCACTCGTCGCTCATCATCTCTATCCCCCTCCCGAACTTCTCAATGTACCCCAGGTCGTAGAACACGCGTGCGATCTTCGGGTTCGCGGGTTTGGACATGTGCCTCGTGAGGATGTCGTCTCCCGTCCAGCCATACGGGAGGTGCCCGGGGTTCCATATCTCCACGCTGTCTGGATACACTCTTATGGTGGTCTCCATGACGCTCGAGTAGTCCCTATGGGCGACGCTGTTGAGGACGGCCTCACGGATGGCCTTCATGGGGTAGGGGTATCTGGTCACCCGGGTGAGCCACTCTATGTCTTCTGTCCCGAGGATGTATTTGTTCATTATCAGGTGCATCACGCGGTCGGGTTGCAATATCACGGGGCCTTCCACCAGGTCATGGCGCAGGAGGCGGTCCTCTTTGGTGAACGCGCCAATCTTGACGCACGCCCCGTCCGAGACTGCCCAGGGGCGGTCCATGAACAGGATCGCGCCGGATCTCAGCAGCCCTTTCTCGTCCATAAGCTCGTAGTTCCTCAGCAAGGCCTCGTTGTCGCATTTCGCCGCCTCGGGGCTCATGCGCCCGAAATCCACCCCTCTTTTCACGAAGAAGTCGATGGCTTCCTGCGAGAGCCTCTCCATCCCTATGTTCTCCGCATGCAGGTCCGTCCAAGACATCCCCATGCTGGAGAGGATCAAAGGTCGTAGCTCCTCGCCTGTGATCATGTGCGTGGTGCTCCCAGACCGCCTGTAGAACCTTCCCTCGAGGTCGATGAGGCGGCCCTCTTTCTTGATTGTTATGATGACGCATGTTTTTCCGTCAATGTGCTCCTCTTTGACGAAGGGGACAATCCCGAGTTTATTCCGTATGGTATTGGGTATCTCTGCCAGGAGCTTTTCGGAATTGGGAACCCCGAGGATGTTGCCCTTGTCGTCTTTGCCTATGATCATCGTGCCGCCCTCTTGGCTGGCAAAGGCAGCTATCGATTTGAGCCAGTCATTGCGCCAGGACTCTTTCCACTCTTCCGTTTCGCTTTCCATTGTGCATCCCCTACTCTTTGTATATGCGTCGGCAGTAAATATGTTTCGTTGACGCTGTGGGTTCCAGAGTGGGCTGATTGCTGGCGGTGTGCGCACACCTGGCGCAGAGGGCTTGACCGCCTCGTCCACTCTATAACAGGTGGGGCCGCTTCCATCCCTCTGTCATACCCGCATGATGAGTCATATCTGCCCCAAACGGCCGTTGACCGGCCTGGCTTTATCTACCCTGAGCGCATAGCGCCGCACAATGGACGATCCGGAGAGGCTGAGGGCGGAGCTCCTCGCATGCCGGGAATGCCGTGACCTGTTCGGGTTCGAGCCGAGGCCGGTCTGCATGGGGANCCCCTGCGCGAGGATCGTGCAGGTCAGCCAGGCGCCGTCGGTGCATGTGCACAACACGGGCAGGTCCTTCAACGACGTGAGCGGCAGGCGGCTGAGGGGCGACTGGTATATGATATCGGAGGAGGTGTTCTACGACCCGGACATGTTCTACATCACGTCCGTCGGCCACTGCTACCCGGGGAAGTCTGAGAACAAAGGGGACAACCCCCCTCCGAGGATATGCGCCGAGAAGTGGCTCAGAAGGGAGGTGGAGCTCGTCAGGAACGACATGTTCGTCCTGGTCGGCAAGGCCGCGGCGGATTTCTTCTTCCCAGGGAGGGCCTTCGAGGAGCTGGTGTTCTCCGACCTGGAGATAAGGGGCAAGCCCGCCTTCGTGATGCCCCACCCCTCCCCCCTGAACGTCAGGTGGCTGAAGGAGCACCCACAGTTCGAGGGAGAGAGGATGCCCGAGATCAGGGCGGCGGTGCACAGGGCGCTTTTCGGCTGAGCCCTCATAAAACCAGGGCCCGCCGTCCTGCGAGGTATTGTTATATATATCCACATGGCGATTTGTCGCCCCATGGGGACGATGGAGGCATACCGTTACCAGGACGAGAAGAGCGACAAGTTCTGGCGCATCGAGTACGAAGGGGCAGCCCTGGCAGTCAACTACGGCAAGACGGGGACGACAGGCAGGTACCAGGTCAAGGAGTTCGGCGACGAGGGGGAGTGCGAAAAAGAGGCGAAGAAGCTCGCCGCCTCTAAGGTGAAGAAGGGCTACCTCCCCTACCCTGAGTTCGACCCCCTCAAACAGCTCTACTTCGACGACGAGGAGCTCGGCCCCCACCCCTTGACGTCACACCCCAACTTCAGGAGGGGCTTCGACGACGAGCTGTACTACAGCTGCATCGACGAGGAGGCGCCCTTCGGCAGCGACGAGGGGTCGGACACGCTCTACTGGGTCGCCGAGGGCCTGCGCAACGTCAAGGCGCTCGACTTCGCCGCCTTCCCGAAGAAGGCGGTGGAGGAGTACTGCGGCATGAGCTACATCCCACCCGGCGACATCTCGCGCGATGCCGTGGAGCGGCTCCTGAAAGAGGACGAGATGGCCCTGACCCAGAGCGACATGACGACGTATGCGGTCGCTTTCGCCCAGATCAAGATCACCGGGCGGTTGGACGCAGGGCTGAAGGAAGCGGCCATAGGCTCCATGCGGAGGATCGCGGCAGTCGCCGACATCATGGGGTGGGGCCCTCCCTCCGAGATCGGGGAGAGGATGGTCGCCGACCTCGAGCGGTTCCCGGCGGATTGAGGGCGCGGGGCGCCCCGCCATCCTGCCGCCGAGCCGGCTCTGTAGAGGGCCGCATGTTTGTCGGTATCACCGGCCCCAAAGGGCCGCCCCCCTCCTTTTCTTCCAGGTGAGAAGGGACACCGCCACGATAAGGGCAACCAAGACGAGGATCATCATGGCTATCTTCACCAGGATGTCCGAGAGGAGCCCCTTGATGTCGAACCCGCCGAGGTTGTGGACCCATTCCACATCGCCTGCGTCGTCGAACTTGACGAGGACGGTGTCCACTTCGGTCTTCGACTCTGTGCCGATAAGGTCGCCGGTGCCGAAGGATTTGGCATACATGTTCCCGGACGCGGCGAAACCGCCGGGCGCGGCCGCGACGGACTCGAAAGAGTCGCTGCCGGCCCCGCCGAAGTTCCTTCCCCAAAGGGCGTCGCCCGTGAAGCTGAACTTCACCACGGTCGCGTCCCAGCTTCCCTTCTCCCTCACGCCCGCCCAGTCGCCGCTGCCGAAAGAGGGGTCGTAGGCGCTACCCACGGCGATGATCCCGTCGGGCACTGCCGCCACCGAGTTGAGGTAGTCGTTCCCCCCGCCGAACTTCTTTTCCCACACCACGGCGCCGTCATTGTCGTACATCGTGACGGCCGACCTGTTGGCCCCTCCCGCAGTGACGAAACCGTCCGGCACCGCGGCCAGGGACCGGAAGTATCGCGTTTGGTTGCTGTCAAAGACCTTCTCCCACTCCAGGGAGCCATCCAGGTCGTATTTCGCCATAATCGCGATAAGGTTGCCGTGGTACGTCCTATTGCCGTCCCTGATGACATCGTATGCGCTCCCCACAACGACGAACCCGTCGGGCACAGCGGCCACGTGAGTGAACGTCGCGACCGTGTTCGGAGAAGGCCTGTCGAACACCTTCTCCCACACGAGGGCGCCGTTGCCGGCGTACTTCGCGACGACCGCGCTGTCGCCTTTGCTCCCTGCCGCGGCGAACCCATCGCCCGTCGCCGCCACCGATTGGTATGTGGCGGGGTTGGAGCCGCCAAGGCCCTTCTCCCACACGCGGTCGCCAGACGTGTTATACTTCGCGATGTTCGTCCCCACAGCGACGAAGCCGTCGGAAGTCACCGCGGCAGATCTCATGAAGTTCAGGCCGGACTGCTCCAGGTTCCTCACCCACAGCAGCTCGCCCGTGGCGCTGAACTTCAGGACTGCCGCCCCAACGGCGACCAGGACGTCTTCCGCCATTATGGGCGCGAAGAGCTCCGCGCTCGTGACGACGAAGCCCTCCCCGTCGCCCGTGTAACCCTCTTCCCCCGATGCCGGCGCGGCAACGGCGGGAATCGCCATCATCAGCGCGGCCAGCACAGGCATGGCCGCCATAACCCC
>WRNL01000098.1 GCA_009776625.1 Methanomassiliicoccaceae archaeon
GTCCGGNGGGGGGGGGGGCGGTTCTGCCGGATAGGTTTTATTGACTAAGATTTTTCATGTTTATACTCCTATGATATACCAAAAAATCTACTATTTACAGGTTATAACCCGTGTAATGACAAATTCTAAATAATATTGCGGGTTATAATAGTTGAATAATGTGAGGTATCGAAAATGGTCATGCTTGTGGAACGGAAGATATACACGGACCGGATAAAGGGGTTCTTCGGCACGGAGCCGGTCAAGGTCATCATCGGGATGAGGAGATGCGGCAAGTCCGGCATACTCGGCCTGGTCTTGTCAGAGGCGCTGAAGGTGACGGACGAACGGCATATCATCCACATCAACTTCGAAGATGCCAAATACAAGAAGATAAGGACATACGAGGACCTCGACGCGCTCCTGGAACAGAGGATCGTGGACGATGGGAGGTACTATGTGTTCCTGGACGAGGTTCAGAACGTGACGGGGTGGGAGAGCTCGGTCAACTCGCTGAGGCTTAGGAACACGGACATATACGTCACCGGCTCCAACTCCAAGCTCCTGTCCGGGGAGCTGGCAACGCTGCTCGCCGGGAGGTACGTCGCGTTCGAGGTAGGCACGCTGTCCTTCTCCGAGTTCATCCGCTTCAGGGACGAGTTCGGGATAGGCCGGACGGCGCGTGCGGCCCTCGACGGGGCGGACGAGGACGCGGTCCACGCCGAGCTCGACGAGTACATCAGGACGGGGGGGTTCCCCATGCTGTCGACCTGGCCGTTCTCCCCAGAGCAGGCGAGGCAGGTCATCGAGGACATCCACGCCTCGGCGGTGCTGAAGGACGTCGTGGCTAGAAACAGCATAAGGAACGTCCCTCTGCTGGAAAAGATAATAGACTACATCTATGACAACGTGGGCAACCTCGTCTCGGTCGCGAACATAGCGAACTACATGAGGAGCAACGGCGGCTCGGCCGACGTCGAGACCGTGAGCAGCTACCTGAGCTACCTGGAGAACGGGCGCATATTGCAGAGGGCCCAGAAATACGACGTCAGGGGCAAGAGGCTGTTGGAGAGCAACGACAAATACTACCTGGCGGACCATTCGCTGCAATATGCCGTGAGGGAGGTGGGGCGTGACAACCTCCCGGGGATACTTGAGAACATTGTTTACAACGAGCTGGTGAGGCGCGGTCACAGGGTGTACGTGGGGAAGGCTGGGGAGAAGGAGATAGACTTCGTCGCGGAACGGCCCGGCGGAGATAAGATGTACGTGCAGGTATGCACGGAGTTCGGAAACGAAGGAACGGTCGAAAGAGAGTTCGCCCCCCTTGTCGGGATAAGGGACCATTACCCGAAATACGTCGTCACCCTGGACAAATACTGGAGGGTTGACCGGGGGGGCGTGAAGGGCGTGCACCTGGCCGATTTCCTGTTGGGCAGGGTATGACTGCCTTGAACGACGACTTTCGGGAAAGCAGACCTCTGCGTTTTCGTGTGGAGGCGGTTTAATAACCCCCTCAGTTGCTAGCTTGGCGCACAGTTGACCCGACTCCCCAACCGCCGTACACCTACGGCTGTGCCACTAACCGCACACTACCCTTAATCGTGCGCCAATGTATGCGGCTGCTCAAACATGACTTCGGTGCCATAAGCGCGAATTAATGGAAACAATCTTTTTCTGATCGTCTTCGGCTGTTTCCAGCCTGTTTTTCCCACAGGTCCAAAGCGGCGGCTCTCGCCGGAGGCTCCGATGCCATGGGGGAGAAACGTCAAAAACAATCAAAAGCGGCAAACCTTCACAAGTTCATGCTGGGGCGTCGGAGTCATGCGAGATGCGCGCCCTCCTCGAAGAGCAAGACAGCGGGCTCCGAAACGATGCTGGTGGCCAGGGCGTGTGCGATGCCCCTTGCAATGCTGTCAAAAAGTTGTCACCCCCTAAGTCTTACCATGGGATAACGGCTTGACCTCTCGCCTGAGTGTAGGCATACAGGCTCATCTGCGCGAGCCCGCCCAGTTCCGAAGAGGATTCCGGCCGGTGACACCCTCATTTTTGCGGATCGTTTTGATCGTCGTCCGTTTTCCCTCTACCGAGGCTCCTGAGTGAGCCTGCGCTTTTACTCTGCGACATCAACAATAGTTGCTTCCGTGCAAGCTCGTTGAGTTCCGAAACACGCTCTCTCTGCGAGAGCCCTTTGCTGATGTATAGGGCGTTGACGTTCTCGATGTTTGCTAGCACGAGCAACTGCTCAATCGTCGCGTAGTCACGGATGTTCCCTTCTTTATCTGGGTTCGCATTCCGCCAATCGGCGGCGGTCATGCCGAAAAGTGCTACGTTGAGGATGTCCGCTTCGTCCGCATAGACGAATGATTTCTGCTTCGGCGAGATTTCCGGCGGGATCAGGTTCAATTTTATGGCATCAGTATGTATGCGGTAGTTCAATTTGGACAGTATGCGGTTCACATGCCATTCGATGGATATTCTGCTGTTCTCATCTGATTTCAGCCGCTGGTAGTCTTTGATTGTATAAAGCTCGAATTCAGCCGAAATCCAAGATGCGAATTTGAATGCTATGTCCTTGTGGGCGAACGTGCCGCCGCCGCGCCCTGACGCAGACTCTATCCCTATCGCACCCGTGGCGGCGACCCAACGTTGGGGGGGACAACGTGAACGCGTTCGACCCTGCCTCCTGTAAAAAGGCATCGAATTCGAGCCCTTTGAAATTCGGGTTGTTCAGCTGTTCCCAAATGCCAAGGTATTCGATAGTGTTCCTGGGCCGCATCCAGTTCGCGACGGCGGCTTTAGGTTCATAGGGGTTTTTGTACCTGGCGATATCCGTCAGGCTGATGTAGTCATCATCGAATCCCCTTGACAACACCGTGATGTCGGCGCCTTTCGCTGTAATCTTCCCTCTGAACGTGCCCGCCCTGCTAAAAAGGAATCGCCCCACGAGAATTCTGAGCGACCGTGCCTGTTACTGATCACGCCGCGTTTGGTCTTCAGTGAACAGCCTATGCTCCGCAGACAGGCGCAGGCACCCATCCCATATGTAGTCGCGGCCGCATGTCCGAATCCTTTAGGAGGGAGAGTAGATGTATCGACCCTGTCTGACACCTGGTCTTCCCCCTGAGGCTTGTTTTCTGATCCCATGGATGCATCCCACTCCCCGTACGTTGTGCGACCGTTAATATCTTTGGGATGACGCCGACGTGGGCTGAGGGTTCTTTCGAGAAAAGGATGGAAAGAAGAGAAGGTAAACCCCTGGCAGGGCGGGGGGGAGGGCAGGTGCCAGAGGTCAGCGTCACACGCCTGCGGCGGCTGACGCGTGCCCCCGTCAATCCTAAAGATTATATCCGCAGACCCCGTGCATGCACTGCGGATGCACGAACGGGGGCATGCCCCTTTCCTTTCAGGGACGGTACATTTGCCAACAGGATGATCAAGATGACTCTATCGAAGCGCGCCGGCGATGCCGGCATGAAGACCGCGCTGACCATCGCCGGGTCGGACTCGGTCGGGGGGGCGGGCATACAGGCGGACGTCAAGGCCATGGCCTCCATGGGGGTCCACGCCACGGCGGTGGTCACCGCCGTCACGGCGCAGAACACAAGGAAGGTCGGCGGGGTGTTCCCTGTGCCAGAGGGGTTCGTGAGGGAGCAGCTGGAGTCCGTCCTCTCGGACTGCAGGGTGGAGGCCGCCAAGACCGGGATGCTGTACAGCGCGGGGATAGCGAGGACGGTGGCGGACGTCATGGGCGACCGCGACGCGCCCCTTGTGGTCGACCCCGTGATGGTGGCGACGGTGGGGGACTCCCTCTCCGAGGACGGCCTGGCGAGGTCCCTCAAAGAGGACCTGATCCCCGTATGCGCGCTGGTCACACCCAACAGGCAGGAGGCTGAGGCGCTCTCCGGGGTCAGGATCTCCACCGAGGACGACGCGATGCTGGCGTGCGAGGTCATCGGGAAGCAGGGGTCCGCCGTGCTGCTCAAAGGGGGGCATTTCGACTCCAAGAACGTAGTCGACTACCTGTACCTCTCGTCGGAGTTCACGGTGATGAAGAGGCCGCGGCTGAACAGCGCCGGTCACGGGAGCGGGTGCGTCCTCTCATCCTACATCACGGCGAACCTGGCGAAGGGGCTGGACATCATCAACTCCGTCCTCAGGTCCAGGGACATGATACAGAGGTCCATCGAGACGCAGTACGCCGTCGGAAAGGGCGGGCCCGTGGTGAACCCTGTCGCGACCGTGTCCTTCCCTAAGGAGGACTCGGACAGGTTCGGCGTGCTCGACGCCCTGAATGCGGCGGCGGAGGAGATCGTCGACAGGTTCCCGAACAGCCTTGTCCCCAAGCACGGGGTGAACATCGCGTACGCCGCGAAGGATGCGTCCGGCCCGGAGGACGTCGCTGCCATAGAGGGGAAGATCGCCCTGAGGAACGGCAGGCTCGTGAAGAACGGGCCGGCAAAGTTCGGCGCCGCCGGCCACATGTCATTCATCCTCCTGGAGGTGATGAAGAGGGACCCCGGCATAAGGTGCGTCATCAGCATCGGGCCGGCAGATGACACCTTGGACCTCTTCGAGGAAGTGGGCATGAACGTGATGCTCTCCGGGAGGAAGGGCAACCCGCTTTGGGGCGCTGCGACGAAGAGCCTCCTTGAAAGGACCAAGGGCGTCCCGGACGCCATATCCGACAACGACAGGAAGAACGGCAGGACAGTCAAGATACTCGGGAAGGACCCCTCCGAGGTGCTCTCTAAGCTCAACTCGATACTTTGACGCCGCATCCGGCGGGACGCCATATGCCCTGTGCGTTTTCAACAGGTCCTTGCCGCTTACCTCCATTTTGGAAGGGGCAAACAGCTTCTTTCCCAAATCCTTGAGCGATGGGCCTGTTAGGGGCCCTCCACATTTCAGGTCACTTTCGGGTACTTTCGGACACCCCCTGATTTTGTTTATATACCCTTACATGTGATGATGTGTGCGGTGAGAAAGATGAGAATTATAGCTGGAACAGGAGGGAAGAGGCATGTCGGATGAGGGTGAGGGGAAAAAAAGCGAGTTCCTGATTTACCAAGCCGAGGGGGGGCAGACTAAAATCGAGGTCATCTTTGACGGGGAGACCATATGGCTCACGCAGAGCCAGATGGCGGAGCTATTCCAAAAATCCAATAAAACAATAAGCGAGCACCTGCGGAACATTTTTTCCGATGGCGAACTCCGTGAGCATGAAGTTATGACTAAATCCGGAATTACCAGATTTAATCGGCAACGACCCACGCAATACTACAACCTCGACGCCATCCTAGCCGTGGGATACCGCGTGAGGTCCCACAGGGGCACCCAATTCCGCAGGTGGGCGACCGAGGTGCTGACGGAGTACATGCGCAAGGGGTTCGCGATGAACGACGATCTGCTGAAGAACGCCGGCGGGGGCATGTACTTCAAGGAGCTACTCGACAGGATACGGGACATCCGCTCGAGCGAGAAGGTGTTCTAAAGGCAGGTTCTGGACCTATTCGCCACGAGCATGGACTACGACCCGGGATCCGACATAGCCGTCAGGTTCTTCAAAGAAATGCAAAACAAGCTGCATTTCTCCCTGCATGGGGTGACTGCGGCGGAACTCATCGCGGACAGGGCGGATGCGGAGCGGCCGTTCATGGGCCTACAAGCGTTCAAAGGCGACCGCCCGCAGAAGAGCGAGGCCGCCGTCGCGAAGAACTACCTTACGGAAGACGAGGTCAGGAGCTTGAACCTGATGGTCTCAGCGTACCTGGACATAGCGGAAATGAGGGCGAGCGAGCACACCCCCATGTACATGAAGGACTGGGTGAGGGAGCTCGAGGACTTCATACGGTACAGGAAGAAACCTGTCCTTTCCGGCGCAGGGAGCGTGAGCCACGAGGAGGCCGTGCGGATCGCCTCGTGCGAATACGACATGTACAGGGGCAAGTCCGCAGAGGAGCTGACGCAGGCGGAGCGGGATTTCCTGGACGCCGTCCGCAGGACATACACGATATTGGAGAAGAAAAAACCGAAAGGGGAAGACGTGGGGGACTAAGAGAGGCGGG
>WRNL01000099.1 GCA_009776625.1 Methanomassiliicoccaceae archaeon
GGCGAGGGAGATCGCGACCTGGTCCGGGTTGGAGGCCTCCTCGAACATCTCCCTGGAGCAGCGGGGGTCGCCCTTGAACCCGGATATCAGGAGCCTCTGGTGGGCGATGAGGGCGTCCAGCATCTCCCCCGGCTCCGCCCACTCCCTCACCTCGAAGTCCCTGCCCTGGACCCTCCAGCAGAAGCCGCACTGCTGGCTGCACTCGTTGATGGCGGGGGTCATCTGCAGGCACCTGTGGCTCTTTATGCCGTAGAAGTCCTGCTTGTAGCAGCAGCGGCCGCGGACCATGCTCTCCTTCATCCAGTGGCACAGCTTAACAGCGGCGTGGTCCCCGTGGAGGCGGTACTGCTGCCTGACCAGCAGCTCCCTGTACGACTCGTCCATGGTATCCCTCAGAAGTCGAGCAGCTTGCTCTGCGGCTTCCCCTCGGCCGCCGGGGCTGGCGGCGCGGGGGGCACCGCCTCCCTCTCCGGCGGGGGGCCCTTAGCCGCCCCTCCCGCCTCCCCCTGGGGGGCCGGCGCGGCTTTCGGCGGCCTCGGCTGCGCCTGGTAGGCGTCCTTCACGGCCTTCGCGTCTATCTTCATGTTTAGCAGCTGCCCGAGCTCCTCGGGCTCGAGGCCCGCGTCCCTGGCGAGCATGGCCCTGAACCCCGCGTCGTTGAGGGCGATCTCCCTCACCGCGCCGGCGACGTCCGCCTCCACCCTCGCCGACGAGGTGTGGGTGAAGCGGGCGATCTTGAGCGACACGGACGACATCAGGCCCCGCGAGGCCTTTGACCTGGACATCCTCGACAGGTACTGGGGGAACCTCAGCCTGCCGCCTGACGCCCCGCCGTGGGCCCTCGACACGGACACGCCCGCCGTCATAACGACGCTCGCATGGTACCGCAGCCTGAAATGCTGCCGCCTCCTCACCCTGCCGAGGAACACGTCCGCCCGCGAGAGCATGTCGTAGCCCCTCACGAGGTCGCGGGGGTCCTTGTACTCGTAGGGGAGGTTCTCGTCCACCCAGAGCAGGGCCGTGTCGGCCTCTATGTCCACGTCCCTCAGGGCGGAGAGGGCCCCGAAGGGGTCGCCGCCCCTGAACATCCGCTCCAGCACGTCGTACATCTCCTTCTTGGCGAACCTCTCCTGCAGCCCCTCCACCGACCCTATGTCGATGGAGCCCCTCCCGTGGGAGAGCGCCTCCAGGTCCCTGACCGCCGCGCGCACGTCCCCGCCCGCGTTCTCGGCGATCGCCAGCAGCGCGTCGTCCCCGGCGGCGACGCCCTCCGCGTCGGCGATCCTCCTCAGGGCGCCGGCGATGGACTTCGCGACGGGCTTCCTGAACGTTATCTGCAGGGTGTCCGACTTCACGGTGGCGCTCTTCTTGGACAGGGCGTAGAAGTCGTTGACGATCAGTATGACGGGCTGCCTCGTGGTCTTTATGAGCTCGTTTATCACCGGGAGAGCGCCCCTGTCGGCGTTCCCGAAGAGGTTGTCCGCCTCGTCGAGCACGATGAGCTTCCTCTGGCCGCCCGAGCTCCCCCTGTACTCCTCGTCGAAGCCCAGGGAGTTGGCGCCCGACCCCCTGAGGGCCACGTCCTTGATGGCGCCGCCCGTCCTCTGGTCGGAGGCGTTCATCTCGATCATGTCCCACCCCATCTCGTTGGCGAGAGCCCCGGCGGACGAGGTCTTGCCCACCCCGGGCGCGCCCATCAGGACGACGGCGCGCTTCTTCGGGACGCCCTTGCCCCATGACTCGGCCCATTCCCTCAGCTCCTTCGCCGCCCCGGGGTTGCCTATGACCTCCGAGAGCCTCCTCGGCCTGTACTTCTCGGTCCAGTCCTCAGCCATCCGGCCTCACGCCTCCTTCTTTGGGGGCTGGTAGGCCAGGACTATCGTCTCCAACGCCTGTATGACGCACACGAAGAGAGTAAACGAGCCGACAATGAACGCGGACCAGAACGACGCGTCCACCCCCCATGAGCTCTTCATGAGGTACATGAGCGCAGACACCATGAGGTACAGGAAGCCCCTCGACCACTTCCTGAAATAAAGGTGGCCGAGGCCGAACACGCTGAACATCATGGTGCCCGACATGTCCGGCAGGAGCCCGAGCAGCCCGGGGACGACCGCGAGCAGCACCCCTATCCACCCGTACTTCGCCATGTGCGGCATGAACACGGAGCCCGGCATGCCAGGCGACGGCTGGCCGCAGCTGCCGCAGAACTCGGCGCCCTGCGGGAGGTCCGCGCCGCAGGACGCGCACACGCCCTTCTCGGGGCGTATGAAGCCCCCCTCGTCGTCCAGCCTTATGGAGTTGTCCCTCTTCCTGCCGCAGGCGTAGCAGAACCCGCAGCCCTCGGGCACCTCGCCACCGCACTCAGGGCAAATGTAAATCATCCGCATCCCCCACCGCAGGGCCGAAGGCGCATACGGTACGCCCCTCCATCGCGCTCAACCTTAATAGGTTCATCGTAGAGCCCGCTCACAACCTCGTCCGTAAGGAGCTCCTCCTTCCTCCCGTCGGCGAACACCCTGCCGTCCTTCATCATGATCACGCGGTCTATGCGCGAAGGTATGTCGGCGAGGTCGTGCGTCACCACGACGAGGCTGACCCCTGCCCCGATGAGGATGTCGAACATCGACCTGAACTTGGACGCCATCACCACGTCCAGACCTGTCATGGGCTCGTCCATGACGAGCGCGTCCGGCTCGGTCACGAGCGCCCTAGCGATCAGGGCGCGCCTCAGCTCGCCGACGGACAGCCCCCCAGCCGCCCTGCCGAGGAGGTCGTCGATGCCCATCATGGCGGCCGCATCCCTGGCTTTAGAGAGCATGCGGTCCGTGACGTGCATGCCCCTGAACACGTCCAGGCTCCCGAAGAACCCCGACGCTATGACGTCGCTGACCCTGGTCTCGCCCCCCATCTGGGCCTGGAGGTCCGTCGACACTATGCCCATCCTGCACCTGACGTCGAAAATGTTCCAGTGGTCCTCGCCGAAGATCCTCATGACCGCTGGCGAGGCCTCGTCGTAGTACGGGCTTATCTCCCCCCTGAGCAGCCTCATCAGCGTGGTCTTGCCGGAGCCGTTCCTCCCGATGACGGCGGCGCTCTCGCCCTCGTCTATCGACAGGTCCACGGAATCGAGGATCCTCCTCCCGTCCCTGACGACGGACACCCCCATCATCTCCAGCATCTTCATGCGGACGGATAGAAGGGCATGCCTAAAAAACGTTGCAGTGGAAAAGAAAAAGGGAAAGGGTTTCCAAGCCGCCGTCATGCGTCCGTTTCGCTCTCGTCGGCCTCCGCGGGCAGGGGGTTCCTCACCCTGTCGATGAAGTACATTATGGCCAGGGTGAGCACCGAAAGGGGCAGGGCGATGACCAGGGCGTCGACGAACTTCAGGGTCGAGTCCATGAACAGGACGGGGTTGCCGGTGATCCATTTGCATATCGGCAGGAATATCGACGACCCCGAGTTTATGAACAGCGCCCAGAAGAGGTACGCCGCTGTGCCCACCGACACGCTTGCGAGCGCGGCGTTCCTGTTCGGCCTCTTCGCGAACAGGCCGTATGTCATCAGCGGCAGCAGCGCCGCGGCGGTGATGCCCATGAAGAGCGACGTGGCCTTGGCGATGATGTCGTTCGGCATGAGGTAGCAGTACACCACGATGAGGACCATCGCTATGGCGGTCACCGACCTGTTGATCTTCAGCGACTGGAAGTCCTCGTCCTTCTTGGTCGCCCTGTTCTTCAGTATGGAGTAGAGGTCGTGCCCCCCCGCCGCGCCTATGGTATGCATGAGGGCGCTGAGCGTGGATATCGCGGCGCACAGCAGCGACAGTATGAACACGCAGATGAACACCTCCCCCGACGTGGAGCCGCCGAACACGCCGAGGACGTACTCCGGTATGATGAAGTCCACCCCGAGATGGAGGGTGTTGGTGACATAGTCGAACGCGGACACGCCGAAGTTGTCGAAGAAGTACACGTTGCACAGGGCGCCGACGGTGTAGGCGCTGCCCACGATTACGAGTATGAACAGGCTCCCCACGATCATGGAGCGGTTGAGCATCCTGTCGCTCTTCGCGGACATGAACCTCACCACGAGCTGGGGCTGCGTCAGGGCGCCGATCCCAACGCCTAGGAGGAACGTGGACACCACCGTCCACCATTCGGGCGTGTTGAAAGAGGGGAACGATATGAGGTCGTTGGCCCCGTCGAGCGTGCCGGGGCCCGTCATGCCGGCTAGCGACCCGAAGTCGCCGAGTGTGTACACGGTGACCGCCAGTATGACCACCATCCCCACGAGCATCACCCCGGCTTGCAGGGCGTCGTTGTACATGACGGCGATTATACCGCCGTAAACGACGTACAGCCCCACTATGACGGCCAAGATGATCAGTATGACATCGTAGAACTCGTTCAGGCCGGTCAGCACCACGAGGGTGTTCACGCCCCCCTTCAGGACCGCTGCGCAGTATATGGGCATCATGACGATTATTATCAGCGCGGTGAACCCGCGGATCCCTTTGGACTTGTACAGCTTCCCCAGCAGGTCGGCGAACGTCGAGGCGCCGAGGCGCCTCCCTGCCCGCCTGACCCTCGGCCCGAACACCACGAACGCCACGAACAGGCCGAGGAACAGGTTCAGGAAGCACAGCCACAGAAGGGCGGGGCCATGCGTCGCGGCTTGGCCGCCGAACCCTATTATGGCAGAGGCGCTCAGGAAGGTCGCCCCGTACGAGAGGGCGATTATGAACGAATTGGACTTGTTCCTCCCGAGGAGGAACTGCTGGTTGTCCTTGGTGTTGCGGTACCCGTACAGGCCCAGCAGTATGGTCACAGCGACGAACGCCACCATCATCCCGAAGAAGAGGCCTAGAGGCACGCCGGTTGCCATCACTCCTCACCTTCTTCTGTCTCATCATATTTTTTAAACATCGCCCATCCGCAGCACAGAATCACGCTTAGGAAACACCCTATGTACGCCCCTATGATGTATGGGTCGGTCAATCCGAAGAACGTCATTTTCACACCTCCGTGCTAAATGTTAGCACGGCACACACCCAATTGGCGAAGTGATATTTAATACATGCTTCCAGAGTCAGGGGATTCTGCCCATCCGGCCGCATACGCGCCAGATATCCGACCCGGCGTCCACCATCTCCGTTATGTAGGACTTGACCTTCTCTATCGCGTCGGCCTTGCCCTGCGGGTATGTGTATTCACCTGCCATTTCAATCCCTTACTTCCCTTTACTCGCGAGGTAGGCCTCTATCTCCTGCGCGGAGTAGCCGCCCCCCCTCAGCCGGGCCGCGTCCACGCCGCCCGCCCTCGCGGGGGCCGCGCCGCCCTTCGGGGCGCCCGCCCCGATCATGCCGTCGAGCTGCCTCTTGACCATCCCGTCCACCTGCTTCTTAAGCGCGGCGATGTTCGCCGCCGTGGCCTCGTCGTTATCGCCGAGGACGGCCCCTGCGAGGGCGGGGTCGAGTTCGAGCTTTGCAAGCTCGGCCTCCGCCGCCCTTGTCCGCAGCTCCCGCCTCGATGCGGCCAGCTCGCCGCTCAGCCGCTCCAGCTCCATGTCCCTCTCGGCGGCGGCCCGCTCCTCCTCCTTCATGGAGGCGAGCTTCCTCTCCCTCTCCCAGCCTTCCCTCGCCTTCGCGAGCTCCTTGTCGTGGCGCTCCTTCGCCCCCGCCCTCACCTTGCCGATGAGGGCGTTCAGCTCGTCCTGCGTCATGGAGAGGGGCTTGGATTCCCCGCCCTTCGGCTCCGTGGCCTCCGCGGCCTTCTCTTCCTCTGTCATGCCTATTGTCACCTGATAGTTCAGTGCGTTTCCATCGTGGGCGGGGG
>WRNL01000100.1 GCA_009776625.1 Methanomassiliicoccaceae archaeon
GCGTCGACCATCCTGGAGGCCCTCGTCCCCACGACCGAGCCGAGGAACGCGCCGACGGCTATCGCCGCGGCGTAGTCCAGGAGGAGGCCTCCGTTGACGAAGTAGACTATCGCGCCGGAGAACGCGGTTATGCCGATCATGTAGCTGCTCGTCGCCGTCGCGGCCTTCATGGGGACGCGCATGTGTATGTTCATCAAGGGGATCTTGATGGTCCCTCCCCCCACCCCGGTCAGGGAGGACAGGACGCCGGCGGCGGTGCAGGCCAGGAGGCCGCTCCCGACGTTCTTCACCACGTACCCCTTCTCGGCGGCGTCCTTGCCGTCCGTGTAGGTGAAGCCCATGCGCCCCCCGTCCTCGGAATGCTCGATGACCCTCTCCTTCCTGAGGAACATGCTGAGGGCGCTGTAGACCAGCACGCAGCCGAACAGCGACAGCAGGAACCAGTTCGCGGCGTACATGGCGAAGAGCGCGCCCGCCATGGCGCCGACGGAAGTCGTTATCTCCAGCAGGAGCCCCAGCCTCACGTTGGCGGACCCCTCCCTGACGTAGAACGAGGCCGCCCCCGTGGAGGTGGCGATTATCCCCACCAGGCTCACCGCCACGGCCTCGCTCGCGGAGAGGCCGAAGAGGATGGTCAGCACCGGGATGAAGATTATGCCGCCGCCTATGCCGAACAGGGCGCCGACGGCGCCCGCGCCTATGCCCACCATGACGAGGGCGGCGATAAGCATGGGGTCCATGACCCCTTTAACATGCTGAGGCTATTAATCCTTGATGTGAAAGAATATATCGGATATGAGCGTTCGACGGTCAGTGCAGACTATACTCGCAAGGTACTCGGAGATAGGGCTCAAGAGCACGCCTGTCCGCATGAAGTTCGAGAACAGGCTGAGGGACAACATGATTGCGATGCTCGCCGCCGACAGGGTGGAGGCGCTCGTGACTAAGAGGGACGCGAGGTTCTACATAGAGTCTGAGGACACGGACGCGGCGGTCGCCGCTGTGAGGAGGGTCTTCGGTATATCCTCCCTGTCGGTGGCGGAGGTGTGCACCTCCGATCTGGGGGAGATATGCTCCAGAGCGGCGGAATACTCTATGAGCAGGCTGAGGGCGGGGGAGTCCTTCGCCGTGAAGGCGAGGCGGGAGGGCAGCCACGGCTACACCAGCCTGGACGCTGGGAGGGAGGTCGGCTCGGCGATATTCCTCGCGAACGAGGACAAGGGCGTGAGGGTGGACCTGTCGGACCCGGACGTGACCTTCTTCCTGGAGGTGAGGAACAACCTGGCGTTCATCTTCGGCTCGTACGTTAGGTGCCACGGCGGACTCCCGCTGGGCAGCCAGGGCAGGGTCCTCGCGGAGGTGTGCGACGACAGGGGCGTCCTCTCCGCATGGCTGATGATGAAGCGCGGGTGCAAGGCGATCGTCAAAGGCGAAAGGCAGCCGCTGCTGGAGAGGTACGACCCCGAGATGAAGTACGGGGGGGAGCTGTCGCCGGACATACTCGGCGTGGTCACAGGCGCGTCCCTGCGGGATCTCGAGGGCATGCCTGTCCCTGGGCACGGCCTCCCCGTGTACTTCCCGACGGTCGGCATGAGCGACTCTGAAGTGTCCTCGATGCTGGAAAAGATAAAAGGAGAATCAGCCCCGCCCGGAAGGGCGGGGCAGTGAGTTTCTGCGCCCTGGGAGGGGTTACTTCCCCTTCCTTCCCTTGGCCCTTATGGAGGGCCTGACCTTCTCGGCGCCCTTGCCCTTGTTCCTCAGGCCGCGCCCCGCCACCCCGGCGGAAGTCAGCCCGCGGTAGACGCGGTTCTTGTTGGCGTCGTCGCAGATCCAGTTGATCCTCGGGTCGGCCTTGATGACCGGGTGCGCCGGGTCGACGAGTATGACCTCGTACCACTCCTGCTGCCCGTCCGCGCCCACCCAGTACGAGTTGAGCACCTCGAGGTTGGGGTACCTCTTCGCGGCCCTCTCCTCGGCCATCCTCTGGAGGCTCTTGCCGACGGTTATCTTGTTGATCCCCTTCCGCTTGGCCCTCCTGCCGGCCGTGATCGCCCTCTTCCTGAACGAGCCCTTCCTGACCCTGCCGCGGACCACGACGTAGCCCTGCTTGGCCTTGTACCCGAGGGCCCTCGCCCTGTCGAGCCTCGTCGGCCTCTCGATCCTGATGAAGTTCTCCTCCCGCCTCCACTGGATCCGCCTCTCGTGGTTCAGCTCTTTCAAATACGTCTTGCTCGGGTTCTTCCATGCGTCCCCGATATAACTGTACATGCTCTTCCCGTTGACCGGGCGCACGTCCTGACCTTCCTCTTCGCTCATTGGCCTCACCTTGTCCGGATTCACCCGCGAGGGCACATCTCCGCCGGAACACAGTGTTCCGCGATACCGTCCATACAGAGGGCGTATTTAAAGGTGACTTCGCGGGGCTATGGGTTGCTTATATATACGCACAACCCGTGTTGTTGTTGGATTCACAAAGGAGGAAGAAAAATGGAATTCAAGAAAAAGGTCAAATTAGACAGGTCAGGGTTGTCCTCGATCCTGATAGCCGTCATCGTCATCGTGGTGATAGTCGTGGCGGCGGGGGCGGCGTACGTCCTCCTGTCTAACAACGGTGACGAAGAAGTCAAAGAGAAAGAGTACATTGCGCCAGGGACTGTGCTGGAGTACGACATGTCCGCTTTAGGAGTCAAAGCCGGAACAGCAAAATTCGAATACATAGGGCAGGGGGTCGATGATTATTTCCTCAAGGTCACATACATGTTGACTGACGGCACGGGGTTCTTCGTCTACGCCGTTGACCCGAAAGAGGTGCCTGACGGTGCGAAGAAGACCGGTACGACACAGCTCGATACGATCTTCGGCAAGAAGACCGTGGACGTGTGGGAATTCACAGAGGGCGGAGCAACTACGATATCTTACGTCGACCAATCGAACCTTGTGTTGGTCTACAAGCAGGAGGGGGAGCTGGAGGGGATTCCAGTTACGTTCGATCTGACTAAATACGACCCCAAGTGGCAGACATCGTACGAGGCGTCCGCATCGATAGGCATAACCCATGAATACGCTGCAACAGGATCAGACGGAGCCAACTACACATGTAAGATCATATGCTTCGCAGACTGCACGGGCGGCAAATACGGGGTAGTGTACGACATCGGGGGCGCAAAATCGTATTTCCTCAGCGACAGCCCGCGGGGGTTGCCTACCGATGCAGATAACGAGGGAACCACAAGCACCATCGGCAACGCAGTGTACGGCAACGTGTCCGTCCAGCTGTGGGTGTACGAGGCCATGGACACGGACATAGAGTTCTACTGCGACTCCCCGACGCACACAATATATCGGTTCGTCGTTCCAGAAGAAGATGGGACCTCGTTGGTGTTCAACCTAACCAAGAAACCCTGAGCGGCACATAAGAAACGCCTTACCAAATTCTTTCCTGCTGAATGGCCGGGCACATTGGCGAGGGACGCCTGATGCCCGGCCATCAAGCAACCTTCCATGGCGTTTTTCACCAGGGAACACGAAGTCCACATGAAAAAGACCGCGGGGCAAACTGCCTCTGGCTATAGGTTGCTTATATATACCCACAGTTGGTTTTTATCGTCGGTACTTGCTGATGAAGGGGGAAGAACCATGGAACTGAACAAAAAAATAAAGATTGATAGGTCAGGCGTAAGCACGCTGCTTGTGATCGTGGTGGTGATCGTGCTGGTGGTGGCCGCCGCGGCTGCGTATATGATTTTATCTGGCAACGACAGCCAGGAAGAAGACACTATTGCGCCTGGAACAGTGATGGAATATGATTACACCACCACAGTGGCAGGGGTCAAAGATTTCGAGGGGACGTTAGAGATAACCATAGTCGGGCAGAACGCGAAAGAGTACTTCTCGATGGTCAAGCAGAGCAACAGCACAATTGAGGTCACGTTTTACCTAATGGATTCGAAAGAGTCTCCCCCCGGTGCAGTGAAGACCGGCACAGAGGAAATGGACACCTTCGAGGGCATGAAGACGTTAGAGATATGGGAGTACACAGACGCCGACACAGGAACCGCTGTGAAATTGTATGCCGACCCGGAGAATGGTATGTCATACAAGGTAGAAGAGACACGGGGGACAGATTACGGCCTGAGGATACTGAAGTCTTACGACCTCAAATGGCAGGGTTCCTATAAGGAGTCGAAAGCCATCGGCACGACCTACGAGTACGCTTATACCTTCGGAACGATCAGCGTACCCGTAGAGATGAGGTGCGTCGCGGACTGCCTCGGCGGACAGTACGGTGTGGTGTACGACTTCTCATCGTTCATTCCGGCAGACAACCTGGTGTACTACCTCAGCGACAACGTCCAGGGCCTCCCGGCGGACGCAGTGAACACAACCTACACCTACCCTCTGGACACGATAGACGGCCCAGTGACCGTCGAGATATGGAGCATAGTGGATGGATACGGGTACGGGTTCCTGTTCCTCTACGACCCCGAGTCAAAAATAGTCTACGAGATAGACATCCTGACGGTTTCGGGGGACATGGATTTCATCCTCACGAAGAAACCCTGAATACGGAAAAAACACCTTACAAACCTTTTTTTTTTAGGTCGCACACCTGGGAGGGGTTCAGAGCTGCCGCCCCCTACAAGCGCACTATCCCATGCTCGCCTCGACGGTGCGACATGGATGAAAGCAGGTTCTGCACCGCCGCATGCAAGGCAACTGCGAGGAACAATGGGCGAGGTATAAATACCCACAGTCAGTTTTTATTATCGGTACTTGCTGAAGAAAGGAGGAAGAACCATGGAACTGAAAAACAAAATGAAGACAGACAGGTCGGGGATATCCACGATACTGATAGCCGTCGTAGTCATCGTCGTGATAGCCGTGGCGGCAGCGGCAGCGTACGTCGTCTTGACCGGTAACGATGAGGGAGAGAAAGAGATTATAGCGCCCGGAACGGTTCTGGAGTACGACTTGCTGGCATTTGATATGCCACTCGGAACAATGGAGGTAGAGTACATAGGGCAGAGCGCGGACTTGTATTTTATAAAGATCACGCAATCTGTACAGGGGATTGGAGAGACCTCTGCATACTCGGTAGACCCGAAGGGGGTACCGGACGGAGCGAAGAAAACCGGCACCGCCCAGATTGACACGATCCTTGGGAAAAAGACCGCGGACGTGTGGGAACTCACTGAGAGAGGAGTCACTGTGAAAACTTATGTCGACCAATCGAATCTAGTGCTTACATACAGGCAAGAATGGACAGAGGGGGGAATGCCCCTTTCGATCGAGCTGACCAAATACGAGCCGAAGTGGCAGACTTCCTATGAAGAGTCGGAAGACATTGGAACGGAGTACACGTACGTAATAAGCTATGGCGGGTATTCCTATGACCGCAAGATGATCTGTATCGCAGACTGTTTGGGGGGCAAATACGGCGTATCCTATGATCTGTCTAACTTCCGTGAGGGGGATGACGACCTCGGCATTCTGTATTTCCTCTCCAACTACCCAGAGGGACTGCCGTCAGATGCCACCAAGGTCGGGGGGATCATCTCCATAGGCACGTTGAACTACGGCAACAAGCAGGTTGAGAAGTGGAGCATGTCTATAGCGGGAGTGCTGGACGCATCGTTCTATTGCGACCCGACGACTCACGTAGTCTACAGGGCCGTATTCGACGAAACTGGAACGCCCATCACATTCGACCTCGAGTGAGCCTGCGTGAACGGGTAAACGCCTTTCCAAGGCGGGATAAAGCGGCGGGGGCT
>WRNL01000101.1 GCA_009776625.1 Methanomassiliicoccaceae archaeon
GAGCCGGCGGCGCCCGCCGCAAGCCCCCTCGCGACCCGCTCCATCTGCGCGTCGTCAAGGGGGGCGGGGTAGTACAGCGGGGACGCACGCCCAATTATGCCTATTATGCTCTCCGATGCCTTCCTGAGCTCCCCTGCGGCGTCCGAGCCGGGGAACATCTCCATCACCGTCCTCCCCGCCGCCTCCGCCTCCGCGAACAGCCCGCTCCTCGGCACGCATGCGACCACAGGGAGGCCGACGGCGTCGGCGAACCTCTCCACCGCCTCGCGCTCGCCCTCGACGCCGCGGCGGTTGAGGATTATGCCCGCAACCCTTGGAACGCCCTTGTCGAAGTTCGTCATCCCCCTCAGTATGTTGTTGGCGGCGTACATGGACATGAACTCCCCGGAAGTGACGAGGTAGACCCCGTCCGCGTACTCGTTCCTGAGGGGGACCGCGAAGCCGCCGCACACCACGTCCCCGAGGACGTCGTAGATCTTGACGTCGAAGTCCATGTCGTTGAGCCCGAGCCTCTTCAGGGTCTCGAAGGTGCTCAGTATGCCCCTGCCCGCGCACCCGATGCCGGGCTCCGGCCCGCCCGCCTCAACGCACTTAACACCCATCGCTCCGTCGAGGACTATGTCCCCGAGCCGCCTTTCATGGGGCGGGGTGCAACGGATGTAGTTGAGCACTGGGGTCTGGGCCCTTCCGCCGACGAGCGCCCTTGTGGAGTCGCGCTTCGGGTCGCACCCGATCTGGAGGACCTTCCTCCCCTTCTCCGCCAGGGAGTACGAGATGTTCGCCGATACGGTGGACTTGCCTATCCCCCCCTTGCCGTATATCGCTATCTGTATCATGTGATGCCCCTTCGCCCGCCCCCTGGCGGCACCAGCCGTGTTGGATGTCCTATCCAGCTACAAATCCTTATTTTGTTATATATGCCTTTAGACCGCACGCCAGGAATCTGGGGGAGAACGTTGATGACGGGGAGTACCGGGCGCCCCGTCGGGACGCCCGGTGTTGTAAGGGGTTTTGTGGACCGCACAGAGGAAGATTTGATATTGCACACGGCCCACATCATAAGCGATATTCCCTTATGGATGTATCATCCATCCTTATGCTTTGATTGTATAAAAAGGCTCTCTATGCTTTTAGGGCGTATGAGGGGCTGTTCCCCCACGCTTGAACATGCCCTCTCGCTCCCGCCCCTGCGGGGCGGCGTCCGGGCGGCGGGAGAGAACCCCCCAGGATGCCGTCAGACAGAAAGGGGGGCGGGCGACCTGCCCCCAGCACCCCTACGTTTATAGACTAGTTAGCGGTTATTGTGATTGGACGTATATTCCAACAGGTGATTGATTGGAGGAGATAATTTCTGTCAAAGGGCTGTCCAAGTCGTTCGCTAAGAAGACCGCTGTGGACAACATCGACCTGAGCATAATGAAAGGGGAGGTGTTCGGTTTCCTTGGGCCAAACGGCGCCGGCAAGACCACCACCATAAGGCTGATAACCACCCTTCTGAACAAGGATTCCGGATCCGTGCTCATAAACGGGCACGACATAGACAAGAACCCTATCAAGGCTAAGACGAGCATCGGGGTGATACAGCAGCACATAAGCCTCGACAACGACCTGACGGTCCTCGAGAACATGATCTGCCACGCTAAGTACCACAAGATCCCGAAGAAGGCCGCCATGGAGAAGATAGAGAAGCTGATCGACTACCTGGACATCGAGGAGTACCGCAACTACAAGATAAACAGCCTGTCAGGCGGGTGGAAGAAGAGGGTGTCCATCGCTGGTGCCCTCATCCACGAGCCGCCGATACTGTTCCTCGACGAGCCCACGGTTGGCCTGGACATCGGGGGGAGGAGGACGATTTGGGATATAGTGAAGCAGCTCAACGCCGACGGGACCACGATATTCCTCACCACCCACTACATAGAGGAGGCGGAGGTCCTGTGCGACAGGGTCTCCTTCATCAACCGCGGCAAGATCGTCGAGACGGACACCCCGGAGAACCTCTGCATAAAGGTGGGGTCGACGGCGGTCGAGGCGTTCGACGGGCACAGGAAGACCGACTACTCCTACTTCGACAACAGGGACGAGGCCAACGCCTACGCCGGCACCCTCGGATCGGAGTACACGGTGACCATAAGGAGCACGAACCTCGAGGACTGTTTCGTGAAGATGACCGGCGATTCGGTGGGTGACCAGAAATGATAGACAACATAAGGGAGATATGCAACGTGGCGTGGGCCGACGTGCGCTTCATGAGGCACACGTGGGTGAACGTCCTCATCATGAGCATGATGAGCCCGCTCCTCTACCTGCTGGCCTTCGGCTACGGGGTGGGGCAGTTCGTGGCCGACATGTACATCCCGGAGTACGACATGACCGTGTCCTACGTCACGTTCATAATACCGGGGATAGTGGCGCTGACTGCCCTGTCGGCGTCCTTCTCGTCGGTGTCAACCAGGATGAACGTGCAGAGGCTGTACTACCGGAACTTCGACGAGATGATGCTCTGCCCGCTCAGGTTCTCCTCCATCGCCATAGGCAAGGCGATGCTGGGCATAATACGCGGCCTCCTGAGCTGCATGATAATCTTCGTCCTCGGCTTCGCGTTCACATACGCCACCTCCACGCCGCTCCAGTTCAACATCGAGTTCGTGCTCACCCTGCTGGTGTCCTGCTTCGCGTTCTCCATGCTCGGCGAGACCGCCGCGTTCCTGGCGAAGTCGCACGCGAGCATGGCGACGTTCAGCTCCCTGGTGATCCTGCCTATGACGTTCCTGTGCGGCACGTTCTTCGTGATATCGCTGATGCCGCAGTGGTTCCAGGCCATATTGTATGTGCTGCCCCTGACGTACTCGAGCTCCCTCATGAGGGAATCCATGATCCCCGGCGTGGAGTTCACGGCGATGTCGTGGGTGTTCCTGCTGGTGCTCGTTGTGATGGGTATCGCGCTGCTGCTGTTCAACATATACCTCATGAGGGCCAGGAGGATATGAGGGGGGGCAGGGTCAAACGCCTTAGAAACTTTTTCAGCCTTTTATTCCAACGAAGAAAAAACATTGCTGATTGCAACAACAAAATATTGCCGATTGCAACAACAAAATATTGTCGATTGCAATAACAAAACATTGCCGATTGCAACAATGATAAATACCTGGATGATAATGTCAATGACTATGAAAGAATACAGGCCCAGGATAGCAGACCGAGAGCTGGAGATCATGCTGAAATCCTTCGGAGCCGTTTCTATCGTCGGGCCGAAATGGTGCGGTAAGACCACCACTGCGGAACAAGTCGCGAAGAGCGCCGCCTACATGCAGGACCCTGACAAGAAAAAAGACTACAAACTGATGATGGACGTAAGGCCCTCCATGATTCTAGAGGGGGAAAGACCGCGGCTCATCGACGAATGGCAGGAAGAGCCGAGTATTTGGGACGCTGTAAGGTTCAGCGTGGACAAACAGTCCGAGGAGGGCATGTACATCCTGACAGGGTCTGTCACGATAGACGAGTCCAAGATCATGCATTCAGGTGCAGGGAGGATAGGCCGGATGCGGATGTCCACGATGAGCCTTTCTGAGTCGGGGGATTCCACAGGGGAAGTCTCCCTGTCCAAAATGCTCTCTGGAGATGAAGTGTCGGGCATCTCTCATCACTCTTTGGATGACGTTGCCGCGCTTGTCGTCAGGGGGGGATGGCCGAAAACTGTCGGCAAGGAGCCCATGGTCGCATACAGGCACATAAGAGACTATTGTGAGACCATACTCCGATCAGAAGTGAAGACTGCCGACGGGGTGAGCCGGGACAGCGAGCGGATGCGCTGGGTGCTCAAATCGATATCGAGGAACATATCGACGCCCGCTCCGGACACGACAATCATAGCCGATATTGAGAAAAAAGACAGGGGCTCCCTCCACATAAACACGCTGAGGGCATACGAAAAAGCCCTGAGCGAGATCCATGTCATAGACGACCTGACCGCATGGACGCCGAAACTGCGCTCGAGGGCGACGATCAAGATGAGCGACACGAGGCACCTCGCCGACCCCGCCATCGCGGCGTATTTCCTGGGCGCGTCGGCAGGGGACCTGACAGCCGATATGAACACGTTCGGGCTGCTTTTCGAATCCATGGTCATCAGGGACCTGAGGGCCTATACGCGCCCGCTCGGCGGCGAGGTCTTCCACTATCGCGACCGTGACGGGCTCGAGGCTGACGCAGTGGTCCATCTCCACAACGGGAAGTGGGGCGCCGTCGAGGTGAAACTCGGGGCGGGGATGATCGAAGATGCGGCGAGGAACCTGCTCAAGCTGAAGGACAAGGTGGAGTGCGAGACTATGGGCTCGCCGTCGTTCCTGGCGGTCGTCACCGCCACTCAGTACGCCTATACACGCAAGGACGGGGTCCATGTCGTGCCGATAGGATGCCTCAGGGACTGATGGCGGTCGGATGCCTCTGCGCTCGACCCGACAAAAATCGAAACAGGAGGGGCGCACCCTGGCTTACCCCGTCGGGGTTTCCAACAGCCTCTTCCTCATCGCGAAGAACGCCGAAAGCTCCTCGGGGATCACCGCCTCATACGCGCCGCCATAGCTCCCGGGCGTGTTCATGAGCCACCAGTACTCCAGGATCCAGTCGACACGGTCCGTCTCAGGGCGCGATATCAGCATATCGACCTCGGAGAGCCAGCCCCCAAATGTTTTTTCCGTGTAGGCGAGGGCGTCGGCGTCGCCGAGTATCCGGTCGCGTACCCGCGTCAGCAAGGCTTTCAGCTCGGCGACGTCCAGGGTCAGGAAGTAATCCTTGTCCATTACGCCGGCTATGTAGTCTTTCCAATGCAGGCGGTGACGTTCGGGCGCCTTGGCGTTGAACGCCGCGATGTTCCGTTCGTACTCGGGGAGCATTTCCTCACGCCCCGCCGCCAGGAACAGCGGGGGGTAGAATATGTAGTTCCATTCGCCGAAATCCTCGGCGGGCGTCAGGCAGGCGTCCTCCAGCAGACCGTCCATGTCCGCCTCGATACGGCGGATGACGGGAAGGAAGGCCTTTTCGATGAAGGCCCATGCAACCTCTACTTCATCCATGTCCAGGCCGCCGCCGGGCGCGAAGAGATCGTAGTTGTATGGGGACATCCCAGAACTCGACCGCTGCATGGACACGTACGCCGTCTCTTTCGTCTTCCTATCGTCGACGAAACAGCCGAAATCCATCTCGACGTAACCCGTCTGCCTGTCGTCGGCCATCCAGTTGTAATGGCTGCTGCTCATCTCGATCTTGTAAACGAACCTGGGCGCGGTCATTTTGAGCGTCCCGTTTTTGCTGAGCCTGAACCCCATGTCCGCCAAGCGCCCACCGATCTCTTCGCACGCGGCCATGAATATCTCCCGAGGCCTGTCATAAACCTGCATCGACTTCTCCCACCCATAGTGCATGTCCGTTCCAAGTCTTTTATTCTTTGCCCAGACTGACGCGATGTAATACTTCACGAGTTCGTGACCACTTAGGACAGTATCGAGGCGATCGGGGATAATACTTTCTCAAAACGGGGAAGGAACGACAAGCGGGCAGTGCCGG
>WRNL01000102.1 GCA_009776625.1 Methanomassiliicoccaceae archaeon
CTGTACCCGTCATGGGAGCATGCCGCGCCCCCGTCGTAGGGGTGCGAGCCGTATGGCGGCCCCCCGTATGGCGCCCCGCCGTAGGCCTCGTTCTCTGAATCGCTGTAGTCTGTGATGATCAGCCGGTCGTTGTAGCTGACCGGTTGGACGTCCCTCTTGTTGATCCTCCCGACGATGGCGGACATTATCCTGGGCATCACGCACCACCCGCCCTCGCGGCCTCGACCGAGATCCTCTTCTTCAGGTTGTCCATCCCCAGCTCCGCCTGGTCGAGGGCGCGGTACGTCTTCTGAATGCAGCCGCTGCACCTGCCGTCGGCGGGGTGGAACGAGACCAGCCTGCCCCGGGCGGAGTCGAACTTCGGGTCGGGGAACCCCGCCCAGGCCAGCTCCATCACCTTGCGGCAGGAGTTGTCGCAGTCGGAGCAGGACCTGCCGGCGGGGGCCGCGCCGGGCGAGGCCGACCTGTAGAGCGAGGCGATCTCGCACAGGGCCTCGGCGGCTGGGCCGAAAAGCTCTAAGTCCCTGCTGGTCCTGAGCCTTATCCTCCCCGCGCACCCCTCTTCAGAAATATGGCTGACTATGCACCTGAGGCACACGGGCGATCTGCAGTCCGGCACTGTGCTGCACTTCCTGCAGTTTATAGTGAGGACGTCCTCTGACAGCTCCGCCTCGGGGGCGTCGCACTTCTTCATGTTCATTGCCGAGCGTATCGAATCGGTTAACATAGTCAACCCATCCCCGGCGTGGGGTATTAAAAGCGGCCACTACAGTTAAGCAGTTAGCATGCGGCGCCCCCTGTGAGAGGTTATTAAACGTTGAGCCGATAGGCGGTGGCATGGAGATACTCTCGCCCGCGGGCTCGCCGGAAGGGCTGGCCGCCTCGATCAAGGGGGGCTGCGACGCCGTCTATCTAGGCGGGAAGGCTTTCGGAGCTAGAGCGTTCTCGCAGAACTTCTCTGACGGGGAGATCGAGGGGGCGGTGGGATACGCGCACGACAGGGGCGTGAAGGTCTACGTCACGGTGAACACCCTGATCAAGGACGGGGAGATGGGCGAGGCCGTGTCCTTCGTGAGGTTCCTCGACGACATAGGGGCGGACGCCGTGCTCGTGCAGGACCTGGGGCTGCTGGGGAGGATCGGGGGGCTGGGCATATCGAAGCACGCCTCCACGCAGATGGGGATCCATTCCGCCGAGGGGCTGGAATGGTGCCACGAGAACGGGATAGAGAGGGCCGTGCTCGCCAGGGAGCTGACGTTCGAAGAGCTGTCCTCTGCGATAAAGGGGTCCAAGGTGGAGACGGAGGTGTTCGTGCAGGGGGCGCTGTGCTTCTGCCTGTCTGGCGGGTGCCTGTTCTCCAGCATCGCAGGGGGGAGGAGCGGCAACAGGGGGCAGTGCGCCCAGCCATGCAGGAAACTGTACTCCTTGGAGGGGAAGGAGGGGTTCTTCCTCAGCTGCGCCGACCTCTACGGGGTGGACTGGCTGCCCCGCCTCGAGTCCATCGGCATCTCGGCGGTGAAGATCGAGGGCAGGATGAGGAGCCACGCCTACGCCTACCTCGCCTCCAAGGTGTACTCGATGGCCAACAGGGGGAGCCGCCCGGAGGAGTACGGGGAGGAGCTGGGCCTGCTGAAGACTGTGTTCAACAGGGGGTTCTGCGAGGGCTACCTCCCAGGGGTGTCCAGCCCCGTCCAGCAACGTTACGCTGACAACAGGGGCTTCTTCCTCGGCTCCGTCCGGGTGGCGGACAGGAAGTTCGAACTATCATCCCTTAAAGAGGGAGTCGGCATAAGGGACGGCCTGTCCATATTCAAGGGGAGGGAGAAGGTGGGCGGGTTCAAGGTCAGCTCCCTCGGGACGGCGACCGTCCCGTTCAAGATAGGGGACGGCACGTACGAGATATACAGGACGTACGACCCGCGCATAGACGAGATAAAGAACCTCGTCGGCGAGGCCCCCCGCCTGACAGGCCACACCAAGAGAGCGCCCTATAAGCAAGACATAGAGGCACCGGGCAGGGGGGCGAGGGAGCCGGAGCTGTCCTTCTACGTGAGCTCGATGAAGGCCCTGGACGCGGTGATGGGGCATGCGGACAGGGTCTATTACGACGTATGCGGCAGCACGGCGGCGGCGGAGGAGGCATGCGAGGCAGGAGGCGTGGAGTTCGTGGCCAACCTCCCTAGGTTCGGGCCGCTGATGGACCTCGACATCCCCGAGGGGGGCGTCGTGGCTAACACTCCCGACCAGCTCCATCGGTACCGCGACAGGAGGGTCTACGGCAGCTATCATATGAACATGTTCAACTCCGGCTTCCCGCCCGTCATGCACCAGGCCACGCTGTCGGTCGAGATGTCCAAGCCGATGATGCACGAGGTCGCGTCCCGTTACCGGGGGAGGATCGAGGTGATGGCCTTCGGGAGGACGGAGCTCATGTGCACACGCGACCCCGGGCTGGCCACGGGGACGCTGAAGGACGAGCTCGGGCACGAGTTCCCCGTCTACCGGGACGGCTTCGGCCTCGCCCATGTACTGAACTCTTCCGACCTCCTGCTGCTCCCCTACCTGGGCGAGCTTGCCTCGATGGGCGTGGACTCCATCGGCATAGACCTGAGGAAGAGGCCCTCCTCGCTGGCGAAGGTCGTCGCTGACGCATACCGCAACCGGGACCTCGGCAAGAAAGGGAGGATCACGGAGATGTGCGGCTCCATCAACTACGGGCACTACCTCCGCGGGGTAGGCTAACTGTACAGGGCCACCGTATATATGCGGGGCGGCGTAGAGCCTAACATGCGATTCAACAAGAGGGGGGAGCTGGGCTTCCCCGAGGCAATAATGGCGGTCATGATCGTGACCCTGTCGCTCTCGGCGTACCTGGGGCTTTTCGCATTGAACGCCGCCAACAGCGGGGGTGGCCCCGACGTGCACATCGACCATAGGATATTCGACACCCTCGTGGTGAGCAGGGGGGAGGTCACCGGCGACATCGAGATGATGCTCGTGTCGGAGGCGGAGAGGCACGGTTACAGGGGCGTCTCGGTGATATGCGAGGTCCCCGGAGGCCTGGGGGTCAAGGGCATGTCCGTCCGCATCGGCGACATGGACGGCTCGATCGGCTCGGAGAGGTTCCTGTGCCAGTTGAGGTCGGCGGACGGCAGGGCCCTGCCCGCAGTGATAGAGGTGGCAGTATGCGTCTGAAGGACAAGAGGGGGCTGACCGCGATGGTGGACGCGATGATCTTCGTCGTGGTCATGGGGCTGGCCGTCTCCGCCATGTTCGCTTTCAGCTGGGGGGAGCCGGAGCCGGACGACGCCGCCGCGGTGTCGGACTGCATATTCACTGCGAAACTCAGGATGAACGACGTCCTCGCGACGGAAGAGTCCGGGCTCGTCAGCTTGACGGACATGGCCGCCCTCTACATCCTGACGGGGGAGGGGGCGGCCGTCGGCTACATCGAGGGCGTCCTCGACTCCCTGATGCGGAAACCGGGCTCGTACAGCATGGACGTCGCCTACCGGGGGACGACCGTCAGCATCGGGAGCGGCTCGGGGGACCCGGCCTCCTCCTCACACAAGGAGTACGTGGTGACGTACGGCGGGGCCGTCGAGGTGGATCTCAGGCTCTATTGATCACGCGCCGAACTTCTCGGCGCGGTCGGCGAGGTCCATGCACATGGGGACTATCTGCTTCCCCCTGATGCGGCCGATGCGGCCGTGGGTGCACCCGGACTCGCTGAAGGTGACGGCGTCGTCCCTCACGTTGCCGGGGGTGTAGACGGCGATGGGCACCGGGTCCCCGCTGTGGTCGCCAAGCGAGCAGGGGGTGCTGTGGTCGGCCGTGAACACGATGACCATGTCGTCCCTGAAGCTCTCCCTTATGTGCCCCGCCATCTCGTCCAGGCGCCTCACCACCTCGCATTTCCGCAGGGGGTCGAAGTCGTGCCCGCAGACGTCTGGCGCCTTCACGTTCATGAGGACGAAATCGTACTCCTCCAAAGTCCTCATGGCCGCCCTCGCTTTTGATATGAAGTTCGAGCTGCACCCTCCGGTGCAGTCGTCCGGCAGGTCGATGACGTCCAGGCCGCACACCCCGCATATCCCCTTTATCATGCCGACGCCGGCCACGCATGCGGCCTTCAGCCCATGCTTCTCCGGGAACGGCTGTATGTCGGGGAACGAGCCGGCGCCCCTCGGCACGATTATGTTCGCAGGGGGGAGCCCCTCGGCCGCCCGCCTCGTGTTGACGGGGTGGTCCCTGAGCCTCTCGTAGGACTCCCTTACAAATTCGTTCAGCACGCCTGCGGTGAACTCCGCCTCGGGGGTCAGCCCCTTCGACCGGTTCAGCGGCCCGTTGTCGTGGGAGTCCACGTCCGTCACCTCCGGGCTCAGCCCGGGGCCCCTGAGTATGAGGGCCGCCCTGTGCTCGGTGCTCTCCTTCACGATGGCCTCGACGCCGTCGATCCTGATGCCCGCGAGGGCGCGGACGAGCTCCGTGGTGTCCGGCTTGTCTATCCTCCCCGCACGGCGGTCGGTGATGCTCATGCCCTCGTCGCAGGTGGAGAAGTTGCACCTGAACGCCACGTCCCCGCGCCTGCCGATGAGCCCTATGCCGGCGGCCTCGAACGGCCCCCTCCCGGTGTAGACCTCCAACGGGTCGTAGCCCAGTATGGACAGGTGGGAGGTGTCGCTCCCCGGCCTTATGCCTATGTCGACGGTGTCGCAGGTGCCGGCTATCCCGTTCCTGGTGAACCAGTCCAGGTTGGGGGTGTCGGTCGCCTGTAACGGGGTCAGCCCCCCCAGCTCCTTGCAGCCCCTGTCCCCCAGGCCGTCCATCACCACTATCAGTATCTTCTTCTTCAGGGCGGACACTGTCATTCCCCTTTGATCCTCTTCAGGATCCACGCCATGTTCTCCCCGAGGACCTTGACCGTCCTTACCCCTTCCTCGTCCTTCTCGTAGTCGCCCTCCATCCTGGCGAGGGTTATGTTCCAATAGGACGACCCCACTGTGAACATCTCGCTGATCGAGAAGAAGTGGTTGATCGTGTCGAACGCGTGTATCCCCCCGGCGCGCCTGGCCGCCACGACGGCGGCGCCGACCTTCCTCCTTATGGGGTTGCCGTTCGACTTTATCACATAGCCGGCGCGGTCGATGAGGGCCTTGGCCTCCGTGTTCACGTCGGCGAAGTACGTGGGGGACCCGATTATGATGCCGTCCGCCTCCACCATCTTCTGGACGCAGGAGTTGATTATGTCGTCTCCGAACACGCAGCGCATGTCCTTGTTCTTCCCACAAGCTCCGCATGCCCTGCATCCGCGGATGTCGTTCCCTCCGACCTGGACCAGCTCGGTCTCTATGCCTTCGGCCTCCAACACCTTGAACACGTCTTTGATCATGCGGGCTGTGTTGCCGTCCTTCCTGGGGCTGCAGTTAAAACCTACTACCTTCATGCGATATCGCCTCTGGGTTCTCGTAACGCCATCCGAATAGATAAAATGAATCGTAGGCTGGACCGCATGCCTCTGCGAGGGGACGGGCACGCCCCCCCCCCCTGCCCTATGATAACTGT
>WRNL01000103.1 GCA_009776625.1 Methanomassiliicoccaceae archaeon
CCCCCATTCCCCCCGACTATCCAGCCCGACCCACCGTCATGGGGGGGGGGACGCTACGTCCCGCCAGCAAAACATCCCGGTCGGGAAGTCAAGAGGTCGTTATAGGGGGTTAAGAAACACAATTCAAACAACCAAAACTATTTATCTACTTACGAGTTGGTGAATCACGAGTTGGTGAATCGTGATTCAGGACAATTATACAAAGTTCTACGACCGCGGGAGGATGCACGAGCTGAACTCGCTTGAAGAGCTGTATGAGCGGAATGGATTCAAACTCGCCGTGGTGTACGGTCGCAGACGCATAGGCAAGACCAGCCTGATCAGCGAGTTCATCAAGCGCGGTGACAAAAAATCCATACGTTTCATTGCCACCGAGAACACAGACATTGTCAATAGGGGGAGTTTCTCCGAGGACGTGTTCGAGGTGTATCCGGATTCCTCTGAGTTCGGAACGTTCGCGACATGGGAGAAGGCGCTCAAGTACGTCGCCAAAGAGGCAGGGGGGGAGAGGCTGGTCATAGGCATGGACGAATACCCATATCTCGCCAAGTCCCACCCGCCCATCTCCTCGGAGATCCAGAAGAGCATCGACACCGTCCTCCAGGGCACGAACATCCTCCTAATACTCTGCGGCTCCTCGATGTCATTCATGGAAAACCAGGTCCTGGGGTATCAGAGCCCCCTCTACGGGAGGCGCACCGCGCAATACAGGATAGGGCCCCTGGACTACTATGACAGCGCGGAGTTCTTCGGCGACGAGAGCATTGAGAGCAAGCTCCTCGGCTACGCGGTGGCGGGCGGCACGCCACAGTACCTGAATATCATTTCCCAGCCCGGTTCCGTGGAAGCGGGGATAGAGGGGGCGTTCTTCACGAAAAACGGGTTCTTGTTCGAAGAGCCGCATAACCTGCTGAAACAGGAGCTCCGGGAGCCTGCTTTCTACAACGCCATCATAACTGCCATCGCTAACGGCTCTACAAGGCTCAATGTGATATCTGGGAAAGTGGGCGAATTGGACAACAAAGTGGCCAAATATGTGAAGAACCTCATCGGCCTTGGCATCATCGAGAAAGAGAGGCCCGTGTTGTCTAAGGACGATCGGAACAGCATCTATCGGATAAAGGATAACATGTACCGCTTCTGGTATAGGTTTGTTCAGAGCAACGTGTCCCGTGTCGAAAACCGTTATCAGGACATCTACAAGGAGCGGGTGGAGCCCTCGATCCCAGATTTCATGGGCCCTGTGTTCGAGGACGTCTGCCTGCAATACCTCACACGCCTCAACGTCAACGGCAGGCTCCCATTCTCGTTCGATGAGGCTGGCAGATGGTGGGGGGGCAACCCTATAACCAAAAAAGAAACGGAGATAGACATAATCGCGCATTCGAAAAAAGAGGTCATCGTCGGAGAGTGCAAATGGAGGAATGACAAGACCGCGCCAGATGTCTATCGCGAGCTGAAAAAGAAGGCCGCGTTGTTCTCTGAAAGGGAAATCCACTATTACCTGTTCTCTAAAAGCGGGTTCACTGAGGGCCTTAAAAAAGAAGCGGAGGGAGACGATAGGCTGACGCTCGTTGAACTGGGCGACCTGTTCATAGTTTGACCTGGGATGAGGCTTTTGCAGGCTTTGGCGTTCACGATGTTGTTAGATTAGAGATGAAGGATTCGAACTCCGTGCCTACGTAGAGGAATATTTCCTTCTTTAACAGAATTTTTCCACAATACAGTAAACATTTCCTTCTTAAACCGAATATCAGGCAATGTTAAATACGTATCCTGCATACCCTGACACATGCCTTCTGAAAATGACCTCGTAAAAAGGGAAAGGTACCTCAGCGTCCTGAGGCCGTTCAAAGGCAACGGCAACGCCAAGGTCGTCACGGGGATGCGCAGATGCGGGAAATCTTCGTTATTGGAGACTTTTGCAAATTCTCTGCGCGGGGACACGAACGTCATATCGATCAGCATGGAGCACTCCGAGAACGCAGAGAAGCGCCCGTGGAGATGGCTGCTTGACGCCGTGAACGACAGATTGGACCCGACAAAGGAGAACGTCCTGATAATCGACGAGGTGCAGGGCGTCGCCGAATGGGAGCTCGCTGTGAGGGACCTGATCGCAAAACGGAAATGCGACATATACCTCACGGGCTCGAACTCCGACCTGCTCTCGTCCGAGTACTCCACCTATCTGGGCGGCAGGTACAACGACGTCCGTATGCTGCCGCTGGCATTCTCGGAGTGCGTGGAGTTCCACGAGAGATACCACGGCCCCGCAGACCCCGACGACCTTCTGCAGAGGTTCGTCCTCGTCGGGGGGTTCCCCATACTCTGGCGCTTCAACCACGACGTCGACTCTTCGATCAGGACCGTGAGGACGTTGGTCGATTCCTCTGTGAACAACGACATCCTGAACAGATACGGCGTGAAGAACGTGGAGATCCTCATGAGGATACTGAGGACAGTCGCGTCCACGATAGGAAGCTACGTCTCGGCCATCAACATATTCAACACGCTCAGGTCGGCCGGCGTGCCGGTGTCGAAGGACACGGTGTACGATTACCTCGGGCACCTCGAGGCGGCCAACATCATAATCAAGACGGAGGCGTCCGACGTCAGGGGGAGGGGGGTGCTGAGGTCCACGTACAAATACTACCTTGCGGACCTTGCGATAAAACACGCCCTGACCGGGTACCGCCCCGAGGACGCGCCGGGGCACATGGAGAACATCATCCTCACAGAGCTTTTGGGCAGGGGGTACGACGTCCACGTCGGCCGTGTCGGGGACAAGGAGGTGGACTTCGTCGCTGACAAGTGGAACGAGAGGGTGTATGTGCAGGCATGCAAGGAGATAGCTTCGGGCGGCACGTTCAAAAGAGAGTTCGGCAACCTCGAGAGCATAAACGACAGCCATCCGAAATACGTCGTGATGATGAACGCGGGCATGTACAGGGGCGTCACCTCCAAAGGGATAATATGCTGCTCCCTGAGAGAGTTCCTCGAGATGGAGAATTACAGCATGGTCTTTTGACCTTACGCCTGCCGCGTGACATAAGATGAAGCGAACGGGAGGGGATTCGAACCCCCGACCTGCAGCTTAGGAGGCTGCTGCCATATCCAGACTAGGCCACCCGTCCAATGTTAATGGGTTTGTAGTAACGCGTTTACTCATTCCCCTATGGGGGGATCCTCGTCCTGGTCCCTGCTCCCAGTGGACCACGTCTCGACGAACTCCACCGTGCCGACGCCGAACACCGCCCTGATGTCCGAGACCACCCTGATCCTGGCAACGGGCCAGTCGGGGTGGAACTTCGCTATGTCGGGGAGGGACACGGACACCTTGTCCCCCGGGAACTCGAACCCGAACCCTTCGCTGATGCCGAAGTTCAGCTCTACGACGGCCTTCGCCTTCTCGAGCTGGTCGTCGATGACCTCGACGACCGTGAACTTGTACATTAGGTCGAACCCTGCGAGGGGGGCGTTGAAGTCCACCTTCACGCGCCCGGCGCCGACGGACATCACATGCCCTTTGCGGCTCCCGAGGGTGACCTGGAGCCCCGGGTAGGGGTTGATCTCCTGCCTGTGGAACTCTTTAATCGGGTGGACCTCGATGAGCTTGGGGTCCCTCGCGCCGACGGCGTCCTCCGCCGGGATCAGCACCTCCCCCTCCGCGCCCACCTCTGCGTTGGATATCGCGTCGTCGAGGGCGGCGAAGAACTTGCCCGAACCAATGATGTACGCCAGGGGCCCGTATGCGTATTTGTCGTCGTAGATCTCCGCCTCCCTGGCGGCCGCCTCGTCCGTGGTGTCGTAGAGCTTGCCGCTCTCCGCGAGGTACGCCTTGTAGTCAAGCCGGACTATCCTCTTAGCGTCGTTGTCTGCCATTTTCAATCACCGTGACCGATGTCCCTGTTCTGTCTTATGGCGCGATTATCTCTTTGTTTTTATAAGTGTCGGTCGAGGCCAGCTGAATCCGCATGTCCCATGACATGAAAAGTAATAAAAGGAATGCCCACATACAGCTGAACCAAGCCACCTTTGCATAGCCCGGTAGTGCGGCTGACTTGTAATCAGCAGGTCCGGAGTTCGAATCTCCGAGGTGGCTCCACCTTTGAATAGCTGTAAATGCAATCATGATCGGACCTTATGGCTCAGCGACCTGTTTCACGCCGTCATCGTCATATGCGGAGCTGTCTCTTCACTTTCGAGTAGCTCCTGCCGCCAAAGGCGTCATGCCAATCCCGCACCAGCTCGTCGTCCCGCGCCGCCGCCCCCACCTCCGCAGGGGGCTGCCCCGACAAGCCTCCGCTCGGTTCCAGAGGCGAAGGGGACACGCCTCCTTCCAGCACTTTGGATATGTCGCCGTCCGAGAGGCCGCCGTGCCTCTCCCGGAACTCGATGTACCTTATGAGGTCCTCGATGTCGTTCCTGCAGAGCCCGATGTGGCTCGCCGCCTCGTGGGTCGCCGCGATCATCAGGTTCTCCAGCATGTCGGCGGACAGCTTCGCCTGTTCCGGGAAAGCGTCCCCGCCGTACATCCGCGAGATGTCGTACGCAAGGCCCTCCAGCTCGCCGAGGTCCCTCTCGATGCGCAGCACCCTCTCCAGGAATTGCTCCGTCGCCCTTTGTCTGTCTGTCGCCCCCATCTGTGCCTCACCTTCTTCTTTCCTGTTTTTCTGACCCACGCGGCCGGGATAGGACAGGATGGCGTGTCGGCATCGCGTTCGTAAGTAAAGACGTTGCCCCTCCGCACCGGATGGCACTTGCGGCCCCTTTGGGGGGAGAGAACCCTTTAACCTCCGCCGCGATACGCAACCATGCGGATCAACAGGGAGCACATAAACATCGGCCTCCGGTTCGAGCGCTCCGTGCACGACCTTATGGCGGGGCACGGGTTCCTCCCCGCGCTGGGACCGAAGGGCGCCGCCCAGAAGCTCGACGAGAAGACACAGGGGGTCCAGGAGCCGGACCTCATGTTCGAGTACGAGGGCGTCCAGTTCTGGGTCGACTGCCTGTTCCGGACCAGTTTCTCGGGGAGCGGCCTGAGACTGTACTCCAAGCAGGAGTACCAGGAGAGGGAGGCGCCGTACGCCGTGCTGACCGACCCCCTCTTCATCGCCGTGGGCGTAGGGGGGACGCCCGAGGGGCCGGAGACCTTCCTCTTCGGCTACCACACGCAATTCAACCTGAACCTCATGAGCAGGGACCAGTGCGGGAGGGTGACCACGCATTTCAGGGGGGACTTCATAGAGCACAGGGTGCGGGAGGCCCTTCTGAAGAAGGGGCTGCTCTGAGTCCCGTCGGCGACACGCCCCCCCCCCGTTTCAGTCCCTTAGACCTAAATCTTCGGATTGTCAGGAATACATCAGGCCGTCATGACAGCACGATGGGGCCGCTCTTCGGCTCCTCGAGCCCGA
>WRNL01000104.1 GCA_009776625.1 Methanomassiliicoccaceae archaeon
ATAACGGTCCTCCTCGGCGACAGCGTCGCCGAGAAGGTATACATGCAGAGGCCCCCCGTGAAGTTCCTCGGCGACCCAGTCTACCTGATGGGCGAGAGGACGGTGTCGATCGAGTGCGTCTTCGAGGACGGCGTCTACGGCGTGAGGGTGAGCGTTCTTGATTGAGTTCACCATGTCAAGGGTGGCCCTCGTGGTGTGCGGCGCCGCGATCCTCGCGGCGGTCATCGTCCCTGTCCAGTCCTACTACGACGGCCAGTACGACGCCTCCATGGGGGAGTCGGCGGACCGGCTGTCGATGGTCCTCGACACCTTCTGGGCGTCCGAGGCCGACACGCTGATCATCAGGGGGTGGGAGGTACTCCCCTCCGCCGACTGCTCGGTCGTGATCGAGGGGCACAGCCTCGTCCTGTACTCCGGGGACAAGGCCTACCGGTCTTCCGTCTCGAACAGCATGGAGAGGGTGGTCATAGGCCACGGGGACGAGGTGAGGATAACCAAGAAGTGAGCGTCATCTCCCGCCGAACGCCCCCGCCGCCTTGGATAAGGCGGCGGCAAACCTCCCTATGTCCTCTTCGTTGTTATACAGGTACGGGGACGCCCTGGCGCACCCCTCTATTCCCCTCCGCTCGAAGAACGGCTGGGCGCAGTGCATCCCCGACCTTATCATTATGTTGTCCGTCCTGTCCAGGATCACGGCGACGTCGTGCGGGGACAGCCCCTCTATGTTGAAGGAGAACACGCCGCACCTCCTGTCCGGGTCGCCCGGCCCCACCACGCTCAGCCCTTCGACCCCTTCCGTCATTTCGAAGAGCGCCCTCATCATACGCCTGTCGTGCCCGCGCACGTTATCCATCCCCAGGGCGGAGAGGTAGTCGAGCGCCGCGGCCGTCCCCGCTATCCCGGCGTAGTCCTGCAGGCCCGCCTCGAACCTGTCCGGCACCGGCGCGGGGGCGACCCGGCCGCGTGTCACNGCNCCCACCGCNCCGCCGCCGGACGTCAGCGGCCTCAGCCGCTCCAGGCGCTCCCTCTTGCCGTAGAGGATCCCCATCCCGGACGGCCCGAGCATCTTGTGCACCGATATGGAATAATAGTCCACGTCCGCTTTTTTCAGGTCGACCCTCATGTGGGGCGCCGCCTGCGCCCCGTCCACCAGCAGCTCGGCGCCGTTGTCGTGCGCTATCTCGGCGACCTCCCGTATGGGGGCCGCGCACCCGGTCACGTTGCTCACGTGGCAGACGGACACCAGCCTCACGTCCCTGCCCATGACGCCCTTGAGCCCCTCGACGTCGAACCCGCCGTCCTCCCCCGTGGGGGAGAGCCTCCTCCTGACGCCCGCCTCCTCCGACAACAGGGCCCACGGCACGTGGTTGGAGTTGTGCTCGGAGTCGGTCGTCACCACCGCGTCGCCCCTCTTGAGGCCTATCCCCCTCGCGACGGTGTTGATCCCCTCGGTGCAGTTCTTCGTGAACACGTAGCAGCCGGGGTCGTCGGTGCCGAAGAACCGCGCCGCCCTCTCCCTCGCCCCGTCCGTGGCGAGGGACACCCTCGCGGACATCCCGTGCGCGCTGCGGCCCCCGCAGGCAGGGAACTCCTCGTAGTACTCGAGCACCGCCCTTATCACCTGGTCCGGCCTCAGCGACTGGCACGCGCTGTCCAGGTAGACCCCGTTCCTGCTCCTGATGGTGGGGAAGTCGCCCCTCGCGGCGGAGATGTCCATGCGCGGCTCTATCACGTATGGTTATTTACCCGTTATGCGTACGGATGCCGATAACAATGCTGGTGACCTCTGTTGGGAAGCTAAGGCTGGAGAGGCCGGGGATGGTCGCGTCGGGGATAATGGACGAGACGGGCCCGTCGATGTTGAGGATGCTAAGGTCGGGCGCGGGGGCTGTGGTGACCAAGTCCATAGGGTCCAATCCGAACCCGGGGCACCCCAACCCGACGTTCACCGAGATCAAGGGGGGCTACATCAACGCCATGGGCCTCCCCAACCCGGGGATAGATCTGTTCGGGAAGGAGATGGAGGAGGCCGCGAAGAGCGGCAACGTCATCGGGTCGATATACGGCTCGTCGCCGGAGGAGTTCGCGGGGCTGGCGGCGAGGATGGAGGGTTACGGCGCGGCGGCGGTGGAGCTCAACCTCTCCTGCCCCCACGCGACGGGCTACGGGATGGAGCTGGGCATCGACCCCAAGGTGATCGAGGCCATAGTGTCCGCAGTGAAGGGGTCGGTGAAGATACCGGTCTGGACCAAGCTCACCCCCAACACCCACATGATAAAGGACCTGGCGGCGGCCGTCCTGGAGGGGGGAGGTGACGCCGTCGTCGCCATCAACACCGTCAAGGCGATGGCGATATCGCCGCAGCTGGGGAAGCCGATACTGAGCAACAAGTTCGGCGGGCTGTCGGGGCCGGCGATACGCTCGATAGGCGTCAGGGCTGTTTTCGACATCAGGTCCGCCGTGGACATCCCCATCGTGGGGGTCGGCGGGATATCCGACTGGAAGGACGCGGCGCAGTACATAATGGCGGGCGCCTGCGCGTTCCAGGTGGGCAGCGCGATAGGGACGAAGGGGGTGGACGTGTTCGAGACGATCAACACCGACCTGGAGAGGTTCATGAAAGATTACGGGTACGGGTCGGTATCAGACATGGTGGGTGTCGCCCATGAGTGACACCGTCAGGGTGATAGGGGTCATGGAAGACTCCCATGACACGAAGACGCTGGAGTTCCAGTGGGACGAGAAGGCCTACCCCGGGCAGTTCATAATGGTCTGGGTGCCGGGCATGGAGGAGGTCCCCATGTCGCTCTCCAAGACCGACCGCATAAAGAGCATCACCGTGAAGAACATAGGCAAGGACACGGAGGCGCTCCACAGGCTGGGCCTGGGGGACCCCATGAGGATCAGGGGCCCCTACGGGAAAGGGTTCGACATCAAGAAGAGCAGGAGGATGCTCATCGTCGGCGGCGGCGTCGGGACGGCCGCCGTCATACCGGCGGTCAAGGAGACCGGCGCGGACACGATAATAGCCGCCAGGTCCGACAAGGACGTAATATTGGACGACATCGCGGGCAAATACACCAAGAACCTGTGGATAGCCACCGACGACGGCACCCGGGGCTTCCACGGGAACGCCGTGCAGCTCATGAGGGAGAAGCTCGGAGAAAACACCTACGACGTTGTCCTGGCCTGCGGCCCCGAGGTGATGCTGTACCACGTCTACAAGGCGTGCGTCGAGCTCGGCGTCGACTGCCAGCTGTCGCTGGAGAGGCACATGAAGTGCGGAGCGGGCGTCTGCGGCTGCTGTATGATAGACGGCATGCGGGCATGCAAAGACGGCCCGGTGTTCACGAGGGAGCAGCTGTCCGGGATGAGGGAGTTCGGCGCATCCAAGCGCGACGAATGCGGCCGCCTGGTGAAACTGGGGTGATACCATCGGGACTCCGGTCGGCCACTTCGCCGTGGCGCACGGCAAGATGACGGTCAACATCCCAAGGGATATGTTCAAAGGCGATGCGGGAACGATAGACGACGAAAAAGCGGCATCTTTCAGAGAGACGCTTCGTTGCAGGTACCCTTGGCTCACAGAGAACTCCCTGGATGTCCTGATGGAGAACGCGAGGAAGGTCGCAGTCGGCCTCCGTGACGAGGAGACCGACGGCCGCTCGCTCAGCAGGGTACTCGAATCTCAGGGGAGGGTGGGGGAGGCGATCAGGCACTTGGAGGGGCATCTTGAGAGGGATCCCAGCGATGCCGACACATGGTACGCCCTCGGGGAGCTGCTCTGCAAATCTGGCAGGGCTGAAGAAGGCTACAAGGCTTTCGCCCAGGGAAGGGCGTTATTCTGAGTCCCCGAAGAGCGCGTTTATCGCGCCGATGGCCTCTGGAACGGTTGCCCCCCAAGGAACCTTGACCGTGTTCCCTTCGATGACGTGCCCCTCCTTGACCCTGCAGCACCTGACGATAGTCTTGGTCCCATCGTCCAGGGCGGCATCGGCGGGGCAGACGTCGATGAAGGGCGCGTCCCTACCGTAGATGGAGCGGTATATCCTGCGGGAGAGGTCGCAGCCGATCAGGGTCGCCTCGTGCCCCAGCTCTGGCGCGGCGTCGAGGAAGTAGAAGGGCATGTCCGCCTCCATGCCCGACACCCTGCAGGGGAACATCACCGCCTCCGTCCTGACCTCCCCGACCCTCTCCGCCAGGTCCATCTCCCTGTACTCCGGGACTACGGGGCGCTCTATAAGCCCTGACGACAGGGCCGTCTCCACCAGGAAACGCAGCCTGGACGGCCCAGGGGGGACGTTGTCCACGGCCCTCAGCCTCAAGACGCCCGGCTCGCGGACGAAGCTGATATGGGAGAACATGCCCTCGACGACCACCGTCTTGCCAGGGTGCCTCTCCTGCACCGAGGCGAGGGCGGGGACGTTCAGGACGTCTATCCGGCTGTCCTTAACGAAAACGGTTCCCTCTGGAAGCGACACCGCCTCGGCGGCTACGACCTTCTTAAAAAGGCCGTCGGAACCGTCTTTGAATACCCTCACTACTGCATGATCCCCCCCGTTCCTCAGCACGAGGTGCTCTGTCCGGGCGTACACCTCCCATCCCCGCACGGCCTCGGATATGCGCTCCTCAGTAAGGGGGAAGCCCACGTCCCGAATGGAGATGTCCTTGCAGTGCATGTCGACGTATCCGCCGCATCCCGTATAACCCTGCCGTCGGACGGCTCTTTTTGAGTCCTGTGCATATTGCGGGATACGACACAGGGGGCGCGGCAAATCGTTTTATTGCATGCGGCCTCATACGTTCACATAAGGGGCGATCGATAATGCATGAGCCGGAAGCGATACGGGAGATCCATGCGATACGTGAGGCGATCTACGAGGAGACGAAGGACCTTTCGCCCGAAGAGTATGCCGAGTATTCGGCGCGGAGAAGCAGAGAGAGTGAACAGTCCATGCTGGAGCTCGGGTATAAGCTGGTTCCTATAGAGGGGAAGCCTGGACGTAGCCGCATGGTGCGCATCTGAGCCACGCTTGCCCCACATGGGAATGCGTATAGTCCGAGAGCGGCTTTCTGCCCCCATTCCAGGGAGTGTGCGGGGCGTAACGTTTATTATATTGGTGATGCTGGGGTTATCCTGTGTCGGGGTAACACAGTGGCTATGTGGCGGACTGCAGATCCGCATACGGGGGTTCAATTCCCCCTCCCGACCCCATTCCCTTTTTCTGCCCTTGCGTCACGCCTCACTGCTCCAGGCCGCCGTTTATCAGCTCCATGAAGCCCTCTGAAGGCCGGAACTTGATGTCCGGCCCCGGCTCGTAGTCGAGCCTCTCGAACCTGCCGCCCTGGTACCA
>WRNL01000105.1 GCA_009776625.1 Methanomassiliicoccaceae archaeon
CCGGCGGAGCTCCTCCGCCGTCGCGTCGGCCTTGGCGGCCTCCACCCCGGCCCCGTGCTCCGCCTCCTCGTTGGAGTCGATGAGCGCCTCGAGCTCGCCGAGCCTGTTCTGGAGCTTGGTGTGCTCGCCACCCTGCTTGGACATCTCCTCGCTGATCTTCGCGTCCTCCGCCTTCGCGGCGGCCAGCTCCTCCTCGCGGGCGTCGAGCAGCCCGGAGACGGAGGAGAGCGACTCCGACAGGGCGCCGTGCTCGGCGGCGACCTCGTTCATCGAAGCCTCTATCCCCTCTTTGGCCGACTCCTGCTCGGCGATGTCCTCCTCGGCGCGCTCGGCGCGGTCCTTCCTGGTGGCCATCTCTATCTTGGCCCCCTCGATCTTGTCCTTGATCTCCCTGTACTCGGGCCCGACGCGGTCCTCTATCTCCTTCTCCTTCGCCCTGACGGCGGCCTCGTTCTCGGCCTGCTCCCTCTTCAGCGACTCCTTCCTCTCGTTGAGCCTCTGGATCTCGTCGACTATCGCGGCCATCTGCTCGGCGAGCCCCTCCAGCTTGGCCTCCTCTATCTGCATCTGCCTGTGGACGGACTGCGCCTTCGCCATCTCCAGCATCCCTTGCGTCTGGATGTACTTCTGGGCGTCCTCCTTGTCCTTCTCGAGCTTCTCGATCTGCTTCTCGAGCTCCTCCACGACGATCTTGATCCTGTCCATGTTGAGCTCGGCCTCCTGGCGCTCCCCCTTCGCCTTCTCTATGTCGGCGTCGTAGCTCGCTATGCCGGAGATCGCGTCCATGACCCTCCTGCGCTCCATGCTGCCCATCTGGACTATCCTGGTGACGTCCCCCTGCTGGACCATGTTGTAGCCGTCGGCGCTTATCCTCGCCTTGGTGAGGAGGCTGTCGAACTCGGTCAGCGACGACTTCCGGTCGTTGATGTAGAAGTACGAGGTGTAGTCCTTGCCGTCCTCCGTCATCTTGACGTGCCTCGTGAGCCTGACGACGTCGTCGTCCCACGGCATCATCCTGTCGACGTTGTCGAACACGAGCGACACCTTCATGAACGACGCCTTGCCCTTGGACTTCCCGCCGTCGAATATCAGGTCGGTGAGCCTCCCCGCCCTTATGGCCTTGGAGCTCTTCGGCCCCAGCACGAAGAGGATCGCGTCCGTTATGTTGGATTTCCCTGAGCCGTTCGGCCCCGTGACCGCCATGTAGCCTTCCATCAGGGGTATCGTAAGCTTTCCCCCGAACGATTTGAAGTTCTCTAGTTCCACCTGTTTCAAGTACACGTCTTTGACCCCTTCCCAAAGGGCAAACGCGAGCTCTAGACTCCGAATGCATCCCCATATATCCGCGCACGGACAGGATATATAACACAACCGTGATATTTAAATACAACCTATAAACGGCAGGGGAGTGCTGACGGTGCGCGACCATAAGGCTTGAGGTCTGACTTGCTTTTTTGAAAACCGCCATCCCTTATGCATGCCGCAATGAATTAAACGTTTTCAATGGCTTATCGCCATATACGTAATCGCAAAAAGCAAAACCATCAGTCCAACCGCGAATATCCTCCCCCCTATAGTAGTTCTCGCGGCGATCCTCTCCACCGTGTCTTTCACATCGTCACATCTTTGGATGAACCCGTTCAGAAGGTCTTCCTCCAGTCCCTCTGGAGAATTCATCAAATCGATATGCTCGGGGTTTGCCCCAATCCAAAAATCCATCACAGGAGATTCTCTGCTTTCGAATGATGTCCATGCCGTGAACACAAAGGAAACAAAAATCGTGCAGAAGCCGGCAATCAGAGCATATCCCGCCCATTCGAAAACCCCGTTCTCAAATATCTTCCAGTTCACCATGAATGCAAGAATCAGACCAATCACTGTGCCATTCACTGCAATAAGCGTGTTAGTTCGGGAGCATTTGTTGCCCAGCTCTTTCTGCAGTTCGTCCATGTTTCTTTCGGCTGACCGTATGTAGACCTCTTTGGACTTTGGCTTCCACTTAGAGAACGATATCCAATGTAATTCATCCTGGCTTCTGCGCACAGTTTTTATCCATAGGCCGCTAAGAGAGTTCATCATTTCCAACCCTTTGAGGATTGGATATGTCTTCAACAGTATTTTATAAATACGCGTGCGTCGTTAGTTTAACCTGGTGTGAACAGGCATGACAAAGGAAGAAACCCAGTCCGTAGATAGTCAAACAACCGGCAACCGGTCCGTCACAACAACCACTATGAGGAAGGGGGACTATGTTCCCCGCCAAAATAAAACACAGGCCGCTCAAAAGAGCAACTGAAACACCCCGTCACAGGTTGGCATGGTTTTACTGCGGATACTGTTGGGTGCAATCCGGGCACTGTGCCCCCTGGCATCCCCAGCATATGGAACCCGGGTCGAGTACGCCCATCCCCGGATTGCCCCCATAAGATCATTGCCTTAAGGAACGGCCGGTCAGTCACTCTATCTCGTTCTGGGCTTTCTTCGACAGCGAGCCGAAAAGGATCGCATAGGACTTATCGACCATGTCCCGCAGGACGTCGTCCGGCACGGAGCCGTCGAGGAACACGGAGTTCCAATGGACCTTGTTCATATAGTACCCCGGCGTGACGTCCTCGTACCGCCCACGGAGGAGGAGACCCTCCTCTGGCGCCAGTTTCAGCGTTATTATGGGCCTCCCCGCGCCGTCGTTGCCCTGCATCGCGAACATCTTGCCGCCGACCGTGTACCTTATCGCCCCCCATTCCTCTTTGAGGTCTTTCGCCGCGCCCTTTTTCGACACGCAGTAGTCCTCTAACCACGGATATCCCATGAGCCCGTCCCCCCGTCACAGCCCGGCCTTGCCGCGCCCCGCCGCGCACTCCGTCACGAACTCGACCGGCATCATCGTCTTCTCCGAGGCCTCTTGCGGGGACATGCCGGACGCGAGCAGCCTCCTGACCACCTCCTCCATCGGCTCCGACACCTCGACCACGTGGCCGTCGGGGTCGAGTAAACGGACGGTGCGCTGCCCCCACGGCGCCTCGGTGAGAGCCTGGAACACCCCGACATCGGTTTTTTGCAACCCGGCGACGAAGTCGTCCAACATGCTCTCCTCGAAGTAAAGCTCGAAGCAGCGCGCCGCGCCTTTTTCCGGAACGAGGTCGTCTTTCGTCTGCTCTCTCCACGTGTCCCTGGACATCATGGCGAAGCCGCCCATGACGACGTATCCGCCCAGGTCCAACGATATCGCCTCGTTCAGGACGCCCGTGTAGAAACTCTTGCTCTTCTCTATGTCTGCGACGATGATCATGGGGCTGTGAAACTTCATAAACCTACTCCCTTGTTGGAAGTGAACAGAACCATATGTATAAACATATCTTGAATTCTGCGCCAGTTTTCTCAGGTTATTTCGAGAAAATGCTGGAGAGAAAAAAGGAAGCCTTTGACTGGGCGAAGGGGGGGAGCATAAGAGGTTGCTTTCAAGAAATCCTGCGATGATGTGGCTACAATACGATTAGTGGTGGTCAAGACCGGGAGGTAATCGGATGGGTCAACATGCGCCACAGCCCCGCTAATGGCAGAGAACGTGGCATGGGGATGCGACCGATGAGATGTCTTGGTTCTTGACCACCCGAGACGGCAATCTAAATCACAGTCTTACAGCCCAAGTAGCCCCCAGCTATCTGGATCCGTGCATCCTGCGGATCTGACCAGCAGAGGGCACAGGTGTTCTTTGAATGCTGCGCTCTTCTCGCTGTCAGCGTCCGGGAACCTGCCCTCTGCGATGCGGTTCAGGGCGAAATTCGATAGTACGTCCGCGATTTGCAACTCCGCCCAGTCATGCGAGAGCGCCCCGAGTATCTTCGGTATTATCTGGGGGTCTACAGACTTCCCGCTACGTGGATCCTTATAGGCTGAGGTGACAGCGCTGTAGTCGATTAGCTCGCCCACGTCGGACAAGTCCCATATCAGCTGGTAGATTCGCGGCTCCATAGCCCGAGCGCCCGCATACCCGGATATCCTTTCAAGGAGGAGTTCTCTGGCTATGTCCTTCGCCTGTAGGCCTTTTTTCGCGTTGGAGGGCGTGAAACGCCCCCTGTCGCTTTGTGCATAGTCCCTGTTGGCGCCTGTTATCCACGCGCCCATGTCGTATCTTCTCATCAGCTCCGAGACCCCGATGGCAACGTCGGCAGCGGTCTTCCCTTCGAGGAGATGCCTGGAGACGATGCTGCCCTTCAGCTCCTCCGATGGGTTCCGCATCAGGTTGTCCTTCATTTCCTGGAAGTCCCTTGTGAGCGTACCGTGCGCATCCAGCGACGACAGCACGCCGGCGGTAATCCACAGGCTGTTCTTGTCCTGTTTGATGGTTCCAGCGCCGGACTCGTCGATGAACACCATTTTGCATTCCCTTCCCATGCGCGGACATTACAGGATGCGGATTTATCGTTCACGGCAGAGATTTAAAATAGTGCCACCCCCTACTAATGCTGGAGAGGGGAGGACGGGTTTTACCTGTTAGGCCCCGCTCCGTCTTATCCCGTCCCTCTTGGTCACAGGCGTGACACCAAGCGTGCCAGCGTCGTCTGCGCCTCCACGTTGTCACAGGGACTCACATCCTGCGCGGCGGCAGGACGGCCCTCTGCCACCATGCAAAGCCGAGATCGGCGTCGAGTAGAAACCGGGCACAGGCATCAGACCGAGGTTTATGGCCGCCTCCTCCAGCACGCCGTGCCCCTTCGCCTCGTCGCAGGGCCTCAAACCCCTGTTGCCGCTGTCGCCTCCGATAGTAATCTCTTCTGCGGCGGCGGGCGATCCCCTGGCTGGGCTGTGTGACCGCCTGCCTCATTCTCCGGAACGCATCCCCCGCAGGATGTCCGGCATCTCCGCCACCGACCCTATGACGTGCGTGGGCTTGACCTCCAGGCCGTCGATGTCCGACGCCTTCGCCTCGCCGCTCAGCACCAGGACCGACGCGATCCCCGCGTCCGCCGCCATCCTCATGTCGGTGTACAGCCTGTCGCCGACCATCATCGCGCCCTCCTTGTCGACGCCCATCTCGGCGGCGGCCATCTCCAGCATCAGGCCGCTCGGCTTGCCGACTATGACCGGGGCCGCCCCCGTCAGGTGCGACAGCATGTGGATGAACTGCCCAATGTCCACGTCGTAGGAGTCCTCCGTGGGGCAGAGGTCGTCGGGGTGGGTGGCGATCAGCTCGGCGCCGCCCATGATGTGGTGGTACGCCCTGTTGATCTTGTCGAAGGTGATGGTCCTGTCGAAGGTCAGGAGGACTATGTCGGGGCGCTCCTCCTCGCTCACGACCCCGAGCCCCTCCAGCT
>WRNL01000106.1 GCA_009776625.1 Methanomassiliicoccaceae archaeon
CCACCGCGTCGGCGCCGCCGAGCCTGTCGATCTCATCGTGTATCTCGCCGATGGAGCCGTGGGCCTTCATTATAACGACGTTGTCGAACCTCTCGAGCGCGTCGCGGAAGAGCGTAGACCCCTCCGCCGCCGAGACGACAGCGAGCCCTTCCGTGCCCATCGCCAACGGTATCTTCGCCCTCGCCGCGCCGTCGCAGAACGACGGCACCCCCGGCACGACCTCCATCCTGTAGCCCATGCCCTCTATGTCCTTGCCGACGCGCATGAACGTGCTGTACACTGTGGCATCGCCGAGCGTTATCATGCAGACATCGTCGCCACGGTCGAGCGCCGAAGTCAGCTCATTTATCGCACCAGCATAGTCGGCCGCCCGGGCGGCCTTGTCGGAGGTCATCCTGAACACGAGCTCGAGGACGCGTTTCCCTGAGATGTCGGCCGCCCCCCTGACGATGTCCAGAGCGACCCCCCGCTCGCCCAGCGCCCTGACGGGGTAGGCTATGACACCGCACCCCTCGATCACCCTTTTCGCTTTGATTGTAAGGAGCTCCGGGTCGCCCGGGCCCACGCTAACGCCGTAAAGTATCCCTCTCATGCGCACACTGCGGCGGGGATGCCTTTGCCGCCTATTATACTTTGGTATATACATCCAACTGATGGCGGGGTCGCTCGGGGGTAACCTCCCCCCAAGGGGTCGAGGGCGCGGAGGGCGAGGCCGTTAGCTCTCATCGAGCCTGTTTGCTTTCCTCGAGGAGATGTACGAGTGCAAGCCGCACGACACGCCGCACAACGCCAAGACGGCCAGCATGAACGCCAGGCCGCCTATCAGGTCGCCGATGTACAGGTTCCCCACGACGATCGCCGCCCCCGACACAACCGACACGAGCGCCCCGAACCTCTGGCTGCTCTTCCAAGAGGCGTCGTCCCTCATGCTCCATGGCGTCCTGACCCCATAGACCCCGTTTTTCCCCACGAGCGGCATCATCGCGCCGAACACGATGAGGGCGGCCCCCACAACGCTGATGAGGTTCAGCCTGTCAAAGGGGACCGGATCCAAGGCGACGTGTCCCAATGTGACGCGGGCGACATACACCGTCGCAAACAGGAACACCAGGGCGAGGAGCAGGATTGCCGCGCCCATCGCCGCGTGGACTGGCCTTCGGGGCGCGGTCCCCCGGCTCAGATGGGACAGGGCGGCGACGGCCGGGATGCACAGGGTCAGCGAAACCAGGGGGATCAGGAACAAGGTAGAGATAGAGGCGGCGCTGAGCTTGTCCGACCAGGCATCCGGGACACCGCCTGTGAAATGAGTCGGGATCGTTTCCGGTAAAAGGGGGAACAGAACCACCATTATCAACGCAGGGGCGGTCGCAACCAATAAAATCGATGCGTGTGCAGCTCTCATGGCATGGCGCATATTTCGTCCATATTTAAAATCAGTCGGCGGCAGGGGGCCGGCTGGATGCCGCATGGCCGGCAGGCCAGCGGTGCCAGCCCCGCTGTCGCGGGAAAGTGGGCGTCAGTCACTGTTTCTGGCCGGGGCCGCCGTTCCCCATCAGCTCCAGGATGTCCGACACCTTGAAGGGCTGCCCCTCTATCTTCTTCGCCGCTTTGAAGTGGTCCTTCTTTGCGGCGATTGCATAGTACTTGTAGGCGAGGGCCATGTTCTTGTCCCCGCCCAGCCCGCCCTCGTGCATCTCCCCGAGCTCGTAAAGGGCGTCGAGAGCGTGAGCGTCCGTCTCGTAGGTCTTGGCGGCGGCCTCCAGCATCTTCCTCGCCTTGGCGTAGTCCTTGGCGACGCCCGCGCGCCCCTCCTTGTAGAACACCCCTAGGCGGTGCTGCGACTGAGACTCGTTCTGCTTAGCCGCCATCTCGTACCACTTCGCGGCCTCTGCGTAGTCCTTGTCGAAGAGGATCCTCTCGTACATGTAGCCGACCTTGTACTGCGCCATGGCGTTGCCCTGCTCGGCGGCGAGCCGGTACAGCCTGAACGCCTCCTTGTAGTCCTGCTCCACGCCGTTGCCGCACTCGTACCTGTGGCCGAGCTCGGCCTGCGCGATGGCGTCGCCCTGCTCGGCGGCAAGGGTGTACAGCCTCACGCCCTCCGTCGGGTCCAGCGCCACGCCCTTCCCCTCGAAGTACATGAACCCGAGGTTCGCCTGCGCCCTCGCGTTGCCCTGCTCCACGGCCAGGGTGTACAGCCGGATGGCCTCCTTGTTGTTCTGCTCGACCCCTTTGCCCCACGTGTACATGAATCCAAGCTCGGCCTGCGCGTCCGCGTTGCCCTGCTCGGCGGAGAGCTTGTAGAGCCTCACCGCCTCTTTGTAATCCTGATCCACGCCCTTGCCCCATGCGTACATGAAGCCGAGGGTGTTCTGCGCCCTGGCGTCGCCCTGCTTGACTGCGAGGCCGCACAGCCTCACGGCCTCCTTGTAGTCGCGCTCCACTCCCCTGCCGTCGAAGTACATCTGCCCGAGGCTGGACTGCGCCCTGACGAGCCCCTGGTCCGCCGCCAGCTTGTACAGCTTGGCAGCCTCCTTGAAGTCCTTCCCGACGCCCCTCCCCTCGGAGTACATGTGGGCGAGGTTCGCCTGCGCGCTCGCGTTGCCCTGCCCGGCGGCGAGCTTGAACAGGTCGAGGGCGGCCTTGTGGTCCTGCCCCACGCCCTTGCCCCTCGCGTACATGAGGCCAAGGTTGTTCTGCGCGTCGGCCAGGCCCTTGTCCGCCGCCAGCTTGTACAGCCGGACGGCCTCCATGTGGTCCTGCACGACAGTCTTCCCGTTCTCGCACAGGAGGCCGAGGCCGTTGAGTGCTTTAGCGTCCCCTGCGTTAGACCCGTTCAACAGGTCAAGTAGCTCTTTATAAGTGTCATTAAGCATACCCATCGCCCGGTATATATCCCTCAAGGATAATATCCTTTTGTTCGGCCGTACTTCCTCCCCCGATCCAACAACATCGTGAACAACCCCACATGTTCGTTCCGCCCGCTTTCTTTACGGACGAAACAAATCCGTTTCTCCCAGCAGAGTTTCTAACCGTACCGGATCCAGTATAATCGAGGCAAAGGTTGTATGGGCCCCATACTCCGATATACCCCATCGTGTAATGGAAACCCCTTGTTATGAATATTCGTTGGCAAAACGCGATAAAAATGCCAATTATTCATTAGTAAAACGCAAACACGATAATAACGTCAAAGATTGGTCAAAACATATTGTTTTATTTCATCTGGCTACCAAAAATAACTTGCATTATAGTAAGGTTTTAAGTTACCAAAACGCAATAAAATGCTGATTATTCATTGGTAAAACGCAATGGAGAAGTACAAATAAAAGCATCACGATATATGTCCATGAAGAGGGCGATTTATGACGACCTTCTAAAGTGGAAGGGCCGAAGGAGCAGAAAACCGTTGCTCCTCGAAGGCGTCAGGCAATGCGGTAAGACGTACATACTCAAAAAATTCGGGGAAGAGAACTACGAGGACGTCGCGTACTTCACCTTTGAAAAGAACCCGGGCCTTTGCAACATCTTCCGCAACGACCTCGACCCAGCGAGGATAATACACCAGCTCGGCATGGTACGCAACAAGAAAATCGAGCCCGGCAAGACCCTGATCATATTCGATGAGATACAGTTCTGCAACCGGGCGATCACATCCCTGAAATTCTTCTGCGAGGAGGCCCCCGAACACCATGTCGTGTGCGCGGGGTCCCTGCTGGGCGTGATGCTGTCCCGGCCGTACTCCTTCCCCGTCGGGAAGGTGAACAGGCTGAGGATGGGGCCGATGAGCTTCAAGGAGTTCCTGCTCGCCCATTCGGAGGACATGCTGGTCGGGCACATAGACAGCGGCGACCCAACCGAACCGCTCCCTTCGCCCATAGCGGACAGGCTGAACACCTATCTCGACTACTACCTCGCTGTAGGCGGCATGCCAGCGGCTGTGGCCTCGTGGATAGAGGACGGGGACATCGGTGAGGTCGAGGCGATACTCGGCGAGATAATAGAGGACTACGAGGACGACTTCGCGAAGCACGCCCCGGAGCACATCGAGAAGCTGACGTTGATATGGAGGTCCATACCTGGCCAGTTGGCAAAGGACAACAGCAAGTTCATGTTCAGCCATGTGAGGACGGGCGCCCGCTCGAAGGACCTGGAAGGCGCCCTGGAGTGGCTCATCGATGCCGGGCTGGTGTACAAGGTGAAGAGGGTGGACCGCCCCGTCCTGCCGCTGTCAATGTCCGCCGACAACATGAACTTCAAAGTGTACATGGCGGACGTCGGGATCCTCAGGAAGTTGGCGGGCATCCCCGCCGGCTTCGTATTCGGCACGGACAAGGAGCACGACGCTTACAGGGGGGCGGCGGCAGAGAACTACGTCCTCTGCGAGCTGGTGGCGTCCAACAGGGACGTCCCTTGTTATTGGAGGTCGGGCGGCACAGCCGAGGTCGACTTCGTCGCGCAGATCGAGGGGGCGGTTGTCCCCATCGAGGTGAAAGCCGGCGGGAACAAATCGAAAAGCCTGTATGAATTTATAAAAAAACACAACCCGGAGATAGCCGTCGCCGTTTCGGCAAGGAGCGGAAGGACGGACAGCATATCGTACATCCCCCTCCATTCCGCCTGGAAGGTTCGCGACCACGTCTTGGGGTCGGTGGGGGAAAGGCGCACCGGTGGCCCCCCTTGACCCCGCTCGGACGGCCGTCTGCCCCCGCCTGCGGCACAAACGTTTTCAAACCGCGCCGCGCTTACCGTCCATGGCGGTCAGAACGGTCAACAAGCTGGTCCGGGACAGGGTGCCGGGCATCATCCTCGAGGGCGGGGAGATGCCCTCGTTCAGGATATTGGACGACGGCGAGTTCCTGTCGGCGCTCAACGACAAGCTCCAGGAGGAGGTCGCGGAGTACCTCGAGTCAGGGACGATGGAGGAGCTGGCGGACGTCCTCCAGGTGCTGCACTCGCTCTCGGAGCTCCTCGGGAGGGGCGAGAGGGAGCTCGAGTACTTCAGGAGCGAGAAGGCGGCCGAGCGCGGGGCGTTCAGGTCGCAGGTGTTCCTCGAGTCGATAGACGACATGAGGTGATCAGGAGTCCCTAAGCACAGGGCACACCATCCTCAGGGCGCGGCTGCCGTCCGTGTAGAAACCGTCGAGGCGCGCGACGGGGGCGAACCCCCTCCTGCTGTAGAACGACACGGCCTCCGAGTTAGACTCCCTCACCTCCAGCTGTACGAGGCGCTTGCCCTCCATGTAGGCGCGGAACCTGAACTCCTCCAGCAGCGCCCCGCCGGCGCCCTCCCGCCTGCGGCGGGGG